>DATHNU010000605.1:0-3498 GCA_035485695.1 Reyranella sp.
CGATCACCCACCACAGGTTCCGCACGTCGTGCTTCCAGCCCTCGAGCAGCGCCTCGAAGATGTTGCCCTCGTCGAGCTCGGCGTCGCCCACCAGCGCCACCATGCGGCCGGTCGGCCGTTGCCCGTCGCCGAGATTCTTCAGCCGCACATAGTCCTGCACCAGCGAGGCAAAGAGCGTCATGGCGACGCCCAGCCCCACCGAGCCGGTGGAGAAGTCGACGTCGTCGACATCCTTGGTGCGCGAGGGGTAGGACTGCGCGCCGCCCAGCGCGCGGAAGCGTTCGAGCTTGTCCTTCGTCTGGTTGCCGAACAGGTACTGGATGGCGTGGAACACCGGCGAGGCGTGCGGCTTCACCGCCACGCGGTCCTCGGGCCGCAGCACCGAAAAATAGAGCGCCGTCATCACCGTCGCCAGCGAGGCGCACGACGCCTGGTGGCCGCCCACCTTGAGCCCGTCGCGGTTGGGCCGGATATGGTTGGCGTGATGGACGGTCCAGGCGCTCAGCCACAGCACCTTGCGCTCGAGCTCGCGCAGCAGCCGTAGACGTTGAACGGGGGCGATGGTCGTCATGGCCATGGGATACGCCTCGGCCGTTGGAAGGTCCTTGCGTTTGGGCGTCCAAATGGGCTGTATAGGGTATATTCATCCTAAATCGGGCAGTTTTACGCAATGATCTCCCTGGATGCCATCGATCGACGCATTCTCGAGCGCCTACAGCGCGACGGCCGGCTGAGCAATTCGGACCTCGCCCAGCAGGTCGGCCTGTCCTCCTCGCCGTGCTGGCGGCGGGTCAAGGCGCTGGAGGAGGCGGGCGTGATCAAGGGTTATGCCGCCCAGCTCGACGCCCGGTCGGTCGGCCTCTCGGTCAACGTCTTCATGAGCGTGTCGCTCACCACCCAGGTCGAGAAGGCGCTGCAGGCCTTCGAGCGCGCCGCGGCGGCGCGGCCCGAGGTCATGGAGTGCTACCTGATGACCGGCGACAGCGATTACCTGCTCCGGGTCGTCGTGCCCGACCTCGAAGCCTACGAGCGCTTCGTCATGGACTTCACCAAGATCGCCGGCATCGCCCAGATCCGAAGCTCCTTCGCTCTGCGCCCCGTCAAGCAGGCGACGGCCCTGCCGCTGACCTAGCGCGGCTCGAGATCACGTCACCTCAAGTTCCTCTCCCCCTTGGGGGAGAGGTTAGGTGAGGGGGTCAACGCGAAGATCGTCTCCTGCATCACCCCCTCACCCAGCCTCTCCCCCAAGGGGGAGAGGAGTATGAAAGAGAGGCGTGCTCGCCGGGCCGCCATTGTCTGCTAGGCTCGGTGAACGCCGGGAGGAAACACCGCCATGCTGATACCAGTTACCTTCGACCCCGCCATCGGCCGACAGTTCATTAAATACGCCCATCTCGTCGCCGGCCGTGGATACGTCCACAACACGCTGGGCAACATGGTGATGCGCGCCCCGCATCCGGATTTCCCGCACGGGCTCGCCTACACCAAGCATGCCGAGATCTCGCTCGAGGAGATGGAGCTCGAGAACATCGTCATCACCGACGTGCCCACGAGCCGCATCGTGTGGGGCGAGCGCATGACCAGCGTCGGCCACAATCTCAGCCGCGAGATCCTGCGCCTGCGGCCCGACATCGGCGCCACCATTCATGTGCACGACGACGCCATCATCGCGCTCCTGGGTTCCGGTGCGCCGCCTGAGTTCAACGTGCTGTCGCTCGATCCGCCCTTCGTGCTGGGCAAGCCGGTGCATTTCGTGCCCGCCCATGTCGATGTCGAGGCCGATGTGAGCAGTGTCGCGGGCTTCATCCAGGACACCAATTCGGTCGTGCTGGTGGGCCACGGCGTCACCACCTTGGGCCGCACCCTGTCGGAGGCCTACCACCGGCTGAACACGCTCACCGCCGAGGTGCGCCGCTGCATCGAGGCCGAGCAGATTGCCGCCCTGAAGGGAACCAGGCCGGCCTACCGCTCGCGCGCCGAGATCGAGGCGATGTACCGCTTCGCCGAGCGCATCATCTATCCGACGCGCGCCGACCATGTGATGCACGACGAGGCGGCCGAGTAGAACCGCGCGATGGCCGGCGACCCCAGCAAGCGCGCGCCGGTCGGCACCATCGTCCTGCTGGTGCTGGCGGCGCTGCTCCATGCCGCCATGCTGGGCTGCCTGGCCGATTCGCCCAATGCCGACGCCTTCGGCCAGGCCATCGTCCTGCTCTATGCCGCGTTCCTGGGCGTGGTGCTGTGGCTCGTCCTGGCTGCGCTGCTGCTCACAGCCGTCGCCCGGGGTCGCATGCCGCTGTGGGCCACGCTGGCAATGGTCGTGCTGTGGCCGCTGTCGGCCGTCGCCGTCTTCATGGCGGGCGACGCCTACAGCCGCGGTGATCCCTCGGCGATCTGGGTGCCGGCCTTTCTGCCGCCGCTGTTCGCGCTCTACGCCCTGTGGGCGCGCCTGCCCGCGCTGCACGCCACCTTTCGCGCCGGCACCACGAGCATGGTGTTTGCCGGCGCCATCGCCGTCCTCGCCGTGACGCCCATGGTCACGGCGACGCGCGCCGCGCTGCCCGACCCGGCGCGCGATGCCCGCCTCGCCGAGGCCGGCAAGGCGCAGGAGGAGCGGATGGCGAGGGAGCGGCAGGCCACGCTCGATCGCCAGGAGGCCCAGTTCGCGAGCCTCGGCCCGGACTCGCCACTCGCCGATTACCTGATCTATCTGTCGAGCATGGAATATGGCGAGCGGGCGCTGGCCGGCATCCGCCGGGTGAAGAACCGGCAGGCCGATGCGGCCTTGCTGCTGCAACAGGGCCGCATCGCCGATCTGCGCGAGCTCTCGCACTTCGACGTCGCGCCCACGGCGGAGCTTTGCCAGGCCTATGGCGCAGCCCTCGCCGCCGCCGCCGGCCAGGTCACCAAGGCGCGGTCGGACTATCTCAACGCCGCCATCGACCTCGAACTGCAGCTAGCCAACATCAAGTGGCTGGTCGCCAACCGTTGCGACCTCGGGCAGCCGCTCGGCCTGCTCGAGACCAACGTGCGCGCCGTCGCCGACTCCGACCGCATGACCCAATTCGCCGACAAGCTGGCGGCGTTGCGCTAGGCCGTGAACTCACAGGCGGGCTGGGACGGACCCGAGCAAAGATGTCCGCTCAGGGCCTGAAGCGGCCTTCGTTCGCGTCTCAAGTGCGTCTGCCAGACCTCGCGAGACCTGAGAGCCGAGCGGCAGGTTCACTTTGCCGCTGTCACCATGATCTCTACCAGTAACCCCGGGTACCACAGGCGGGGCGACAGCAGACAGGCGCGGACCGGCGCATTCTTGGGATCGACCCAGGCGTTCCACGCTTCGTTGTGGGCGGTGAAGAGGCTCATGTCGGTCAGCCAGACCTGTGCCGCAAGCAGATTGGCCTTCGACGTGCCGGCTGTGGCGAGCAGCGCGTCGATCCGGACAAGAACCTCGGTCGTTTGTTGTCTGACGTCACCGGGACGCGCGGGATGGGCGGTCAC
>DATHNU010000606.1:0-11320 GCA_035485695.1 Reyranella sp.
CCGCCAACGTGGCGGAGAGGATCAAGCGGCCGACCGATCCGGCGGCCGAACCCTGGCCGCCGATGCGCGCCGGAGTGGGCCTATGAGAGACGGCCCCGTGACCGAACTGCACTGGCTTGGCGTCGCCGAGGCCGCCAAGGCGATCGCCGAAAAGGACCTCTCGCCGGTCGAGCTCATGAAAACCTTGCTCGATCGCATTGCCGCGCTCGATCCGCAGCTCAACGCCTTCATCCAGCTCGATGGTGAGGCCGCGATGCAGGCTGCCAAGGCCGCCGAAGCCGAAGCAACGGCGGGCCGATTGCGCGGGCCGTTGCATGGCGTGCCTGTCGGCATCAAGGATATCATCAATGTCGCCGGCCTGCCGACGACGGGTCACTCCAAGATCCTGCAGGACAACCTTGCGACCGCCGACGCCGTCTGCGTCGAGAAGCTGCGCGGCGCCGGCGCCATCGTGATGGGCAAGCTCTCGACTCATGAGTTCGCCATCGGCGGCCCAAGCTTCGATTTGCCATGGCCACCGGCGCGCAATCCATGGAACACCAGCCATCATCCCGGCGGTTCGTCGTCGGGCTCGGGCTCGGGCGTCTCGGCCGGTCTGTTTCCGATGGCGCTGGGCAGCGACACCGGTGGCAGCGTGCGCAATCCGGCGAGCTGCTGCGGCATCGTCGGCCTGAAGCCGACCTATGGCCTGGTCTCGCGGCGCGGCGTCTTCCCGCTCTCCTTCACCCTCGACCATATCGGGCCGATGACCCGCACCGTCGCCGACAACGCCCTGATGCTGGAGGTGATCGCGGGCCACGACCCGCATGATCCTGGCAGCGCGGCCGTGCCGAACGGCCACTACGCGGCGGGCGTCGAGCGCTCCGTGCGCGACCTGCGCGTGGGCTTCATTCGCCATTTCCACGAAATCGACGTGCCGGCCGAGCCCGAGGTCACGGCGGCCCTCGAGCATGTCGCCCGTACCTTGCAGATGGAAGGGGCCGAGGTCCGCGACGTCCACTTGCCGACCTTGGGCGAATTCGGTGCGGTCAATCGCGTGATCCTGCAAAGCGAGGCCTGGGCGATCCACGGTCAGTGGCTGCGCGAGCGGCCCGGCGACTATGGCCAGCTCGCGCGTCGCCGCCTGATGGCGGGCGCCTTCTTCAGCGCCGGCGATTACGTGCAGGCGCAGCGTCGCCGGCTCGAGATGATCGCCGAAGTCGAGGCGGCGCTGCGCGAGCACGATGTGCTGCTGTGCGCGAGCTCGATGGACCCGCCCTGCCGCATCGACCGCCCGGTCGATATCGAACGCACCTACCCGCGCCAGGCCCGCACGCCCTTCAACGTCACCGGCCATCCTGCGCTCGCCATGATGGCCGGGTTGTCCGTGGACGGCCTGCCGCTGTCGGTCCAGTTCGTCGGCCGCTATTTCGACGAGGCCACTTTATTCCAGGTGGCGCGCGCCTGGGAGCAGGCGTCGGGCGTCGACAGAAAGCATCCGCCGATCGTGTAAGGCCTGTCGTCCCGCCTGTCGGTTGTCATTCAACCGACATGCGGCACGTGTAGTTCGAGGCTTGTGCCTGCGGACCCGCGTTGCTTGACACCCTCTTTGGAAAGGCCGTTAGATTTACCCAACAAGACTGGGAATAACGGCGCTTTGCATCGGGGGGAAGGCATGTCTCGACTGGATCGTCGGCAACTTCTCACGGCGGGTACCCTCGCTACCGGCGGGCTCCTGTTCCCGCGCTTGGCGATCGGCCAGGCCGACAGCAGACCGGTGATTTCCATCGCCGTGCAACAGATCGCGACCAGCGCCAACCTCGAGACGGTGCGCGAGCGCTCCAACGTCGGCGAGCGCGTCCAGACGCCGATCTTCGAAAACCTCATCGCCCGCAACTTGCAGGGCAAGCTCGAGCCGGTGCCCGGCCTGGCCGAGAGCTGGAAGCGCATCGACGAGCGCACTGTCGAGCTCGCGCTGCGCAAGGGCGTGAAATTTCACAACGGCGACGAGATGAATGCCGACGACGTGGTGTTCACCTTCGGTCCGGAGCGCATGTTCGGCTTGGGCGGCAACACCCCCTCGAGCAAGACCCTGTTCACCACGGTGATGACGCGCGACAGCGTCGAGGGCAAGACGCTGCCGCCCGAGGTCGTGGGCATCGCCAAGCGCATCTGGCCCTCGCTCGAGAAGGTCGAGGCGGTCGACCGCTACACGGTACGTTTCGTCAATCGCGTGCCCGACGTGACCCTGGAGGGCCGCCTCGCCGGCCCAGCCAGCGAGATCATCAGCCGGCGCGGCTTCATGGACGCCAAGAACTGGATCGAATGGTCGCGCAAGCCGGTCGCCACCGGCCCCTACAAGGTGCGCGAGTTCCGGCCCGACGAGATCCTGTTGCTCGATGCTCACGATGATTATTGGGGCGGGCGGCCACCGATCAAGACGCTGCGCTTCGTCGTCGTTCCCGAGGTCTCGAGCCGCATAAACGGCCTGCTGACCGGCGAATACCAGTTCATCTGCGACGTGCCGCCCGACCAGGTGACGACCATCGAGCAGAACCCGAAGTTCGAGGTCCAGGGCGGGCTGGTCACCAACCACCGCATCACCGTCTTCGACAAGAACCACAAGCAGCTTGCCGACCCGCGCGTCCGTCAGGCGATCACCCACGCCATCGATCGCCAGGCCATCGTCGACAGCCTGTGGGCCGGCCGCACGCGCGTGCCGCCCGGCCTGCAATGGGAATTCTACGACAAGATGTTCATCGAGGGCTGGACGGTGCCGGAATTCGATCCGGCCAAGGCGCGCGACCTGCTGCGCGCCGCCAACTACAAGGGCGATCCGATCCCGTTTCGCGTACTCAACAACTACTATACCAACCAGGTTGGCACGGCGCAGATCCTGGTGGAGATGTGGCGCAGCGCGGGGATCAACGTGCAGATCGAGATGCGCGAGAACTGGCAGCAGATCTTCGAGAATAACGGCCAGCGCGCGATCCGCGACTGGTCGAACAGCGCGGGCTTCTCCGATCCGATCAGCTCGATCGTCGCCCAGCATGGGCCGCAGGGCCAGCAGCAGCAATCGCAGGAGTGGACCAACGCCGAAATGAACACGCTGTCGGGTGCCATGGAGACCGAGTTCGACCTCGTCAAGCGCAAGGCGATGTTCAAGCGCATGCTCGAAATCTGCGAGCGCGAGGATCCCGCCTACACGGTGCTGCACCAGACCGCGACCTTCACCGCCAAGCGCAAGGACATCGCCTGGAAAGCCGCGCCGGCTTTCCAGATGGATTTCCGCGCCGGCAATTTCCGCATGGCTTAATCTCCGCTTTCATAGAATGTTGAGTCACAGACAACCTCATCCTGAGGAGCCGCGCGCAGCGCGGCGTCTCGAAGGATGGGCAACAACGATGGCGTATCCCACCCTTCGAGACGGCCCTGCGGGCCTCCTCAGGGTGAGGTTGGGGCCGTATCAGCGGACTCTGAAAGCGGGTACCAGGCCGAGTGTCGCCGCGTTTCATGGGTGAACTGCTGATTGACATCCGCGGACTGACCGTCGACTTCGACGCCGGCCAGCGCGTCGTCCGTGCCCTGCACGGCGTCGACCTCGCGATCCAAAGCGGCGAGGCGGTCGGGCTGGTGGGCGAATCGGGCTCGGGCAAGAGCGTGACCTGGCTTGCCGCCCTGGGCCTGCTCGGCGCGCGTGCCCGCATCGGCGGCGAGGTCCTGTTCGAAGGCCGCAACCTGGTGGGGGCGCCGCCAGGCGCGCTCGAAGCCGTCCGCGGCGCACGGATCGCCATGATCTTCCAGGACCCGTCGAGCAGCCTCAACCCCGTTTATCGCATCGGCCAGCAGCTCGCCGAGGCCCTGCAGCTCCATCGCGGGATGAGCGGCGCGGCGGCGATGGCCGAAGCGGCGCGGCTGCTCGATCGTGTCGGTATCGCCGATCCCGCTCGCCGGTTGCGCGATTATCCGCATGAGCTGTCGGGCGGCATGAACCAGCGCGTGATGATCGCCATGGCGCTGAGCGGCCAGCCGCAGATCCTGGTCGCCGACGAGCCGACCACGGCGCTCGATGCCACGATCCAGGCGCAGATCCTGGAGCTGCTGCAGGAAATCCGACGCGACAGCGCGATGGCGTTGGTCCTGATCAGCCACGATCTCGGTGTCGTCGCCGAGAATACCGACCGCGTCTGCGTCATGTATGCCGGCCGCATCGTCGAGGACGCGCCGATTGCCACGATCTTCGAGGCGCCGGCGCATCCCTATACGTCCGGCCTGCTCGCCGCCTTGCCCGATCTCGAGGGGCCGCGCCGCCGGCTTCTGGCGATTCCCGGCGTCGTACCCGAGCCGTGGAACCTGCCGCCGGGCTGCAGCTTCGCACCGCGCTGCCCCGAATTCGAGCGGGCCTGCGAAGCGGCCGTGCCGCCGGCGATCGAGCTCGTGCACGGCCATCGCGCGGCCTGCATTCATGCCAGGAGCGGAAGCGCTTGAGCGAGCCGCTTCTCCAGGCCGAAGGCCTCGTGCGCCACTACCAGATCCGTCGCGGCAGCCGGCTGTTCAGCCATCCCGAGACGTTGCGGGCGGTCGACGGCGTGTCCTTCACCCTGCAGCCGGGCCGCACCCTGGGCCTGGTGGGCGAATCGGGCTGCGGCAAGACTACGACCGCCAAGCTGGTGCTGGGCCTGCTGCCGCTGACCGAAGGCGAGATCCGCCTGCAGGGAGAGACCCTGCCCCAAGCGGGATCAATGCGCTGGCGCGAGCTGCGCCGCGTCATGCAAATGGTCTATCAGGATCCGTTGGCGGCGCTCGACCGACGCATCGCCGTCGGCCGGCAGGTCATGGAGCCGCTCGCGATCCACGCCATCGGTGCGCCCGCCGAGCGGCGCGACAAGGCGCTGGCGATCCTGCAGTCGGTCGGGCTGCAGGCGCACCATTTCGATCGCTACCCCCACGAGCTCTCGGGTGGCCAACGCCAGAGGATCGTGCTCGCCCGGGCGCTGATCCTGTCGCCACGTCTGCTGGTCTGCGACGAGCCGATCTCGGCGCTCGACGTGTCGATCCAGGCACAGGTCGTCAATCTGCTGCTCGACCTGCAGGCTGAGATGGGGCTGGCCTATCTCTTCATCAGCCACGACCTGCGCATGGTGCGCCAGGTGAGTCACGAGGTGGCGGTGATGTATCTCGGCCGCATCGTCGAGCGCGGCGATCCTGACCGGCTGTTCGCGGCACCGTCGCATCCCTACACTCGGGCGCTGGTTTCGGCGATTCCGGTGGCGCATCGCAGCGGGCGGCAGCGGCTGATCCTGAAGGGCGATCCACCCAATCCGGTCGATGTGCCGGCGGGCTGCGCCTTCCATGAGCGCTGCCCGATCGCCGTCGCACGCTGCCGCACGGAAACACCGGCGCTGCGTCCTCTGGCCGACGGCCGACACGTCGCCTGCCACCTTGCACCTGGGGCCGCCGATGCTTGAGTCTTGCCGGACTGCGCGCCTCCAGGCCCGTCTCTTTGTCTTTGCTGGGAGCGCGCCACTCCAGTGGCGCATCTTCGTGGATCACACAGCCCATGAGCGCCACTGGAGTGGCGCGCTCCCAGCAAAGACGCCGTCATGATGCGCTATCTCGCCGGTCGGCTGCTGCGGGCCCTTCTGACCATCTTCCTGGTGGTGACCTTCGCCTTCTTCGTACTGCGCCTGTCGGGTGACCCGGCGCTCCTCATCATGTCGGTCGATGCTCCGCCCGAATCGATCGAGGCGTTCCGCAAGTCGTGGGGCCTCGATCAGCCGATCTGGATGCAATATCTCGCCTATATCGGCCACGCCTTGACCGGCGATCTTGGCAATTCCATGCGCGATGGCCGGCCGGCGATCCAGCTCGTGCTCGAGCGCGTGCCGGCAACGCTTGCGATCACCGTTCCGGCCTTCTTCCTGAAAATCGCGATCGGCGTGCCGGCGGGCATCTATGCCGCGCTGCATCGCAATTCCTTCGCCGATCGCATGACCATGCTGCTCTCGGTGGCGGGCTTCACCATGCCGAGTTTCGTGCTGGCGCTGCTGCTGGTCCTGGTCTTTTCGGTGCAGCTCGGCTGGCTGCCGAGCAGCGGCAGCGAGGGCATGGCGAATGCCATCCTGCCGATCGTCACCCTGGGTGCGGCGGGAGCGGCGATCCTGGCCCGTTTCACCCGGTCGGCCATGCTGGAGGTGCTGGGCCAGCCCTATATCCGGGCAGCTTCGGCCAAGGGCCTGTCGTGGCGGCGGGTGGTGACCGAGCATGCGCTGCCCAACGCGGCCATCCCGACCACCACCATCATCGGCTTCATGGTCGGCACCCTGATCGCGGGCGCCGTGGTGGTCGAAAGTGTGTTCGCCTGGCCCGGCATCGGGCGCCTGCTGGTCGTCTCGGTCGCCAACCGCGATCTCGCCGTCGTGCAGACCATCCTGCTGCTGGTCGCGGCGACCATGGTGACCGCCAACATCATCGTCGATTTCCTCTACGGCTGGATCGACCCGCGCATGCGCACGGCCCCGCGATGACCGTGACCGTCACCTCGACGCCCATCCAGCGCAGCCGCGGCGCGCGCTTCTTCGAAGCCTGGCCGCCGCTCACTTTGGCGGCGCTCGCCTGGATCGCGCTCATGCTGGTGGTGGCGTTGGGCGCCGACTGGCTGGCGCCCTATCACTTCTCGGCCCTCGATCTCAGGGCGCGGTTGCTGCCCCCCGTCGGGTTCGGTGGCAACTGGCGTCACGCGCTCGGTACCGACGAGCTCGGTCGCGACGTGCTCTCGCGCCTGATCGTGTCGATCCGCATCAGCCTGCTGATCGCCTTTTTCGGCACCCTGATCGCCGCCACCCTGGGAACGGCGCTGGGCTTCGTCGCCGCCCATTTCCGCCGCAAGGTCGAATGGCTGATCCTGATGCTGATCGATTTCCACGCCAGCGTGCCCTTCCTGATCGTGGCGCTGGCGGTGCTCGCCTTCTTCGGCAATTCGCTGGTGCTGTTCGTCTGCCTGATGGGGCTGAACAGCTGGGAACGCTATGCCCGCATCGCGCGCGGCCTCACCATCGCCGCCAACGAGCAGGGCTATGCCAGCGCCATCCGCCAGCTCGGCGCCTCAAGCTGGCGGGTCTACGGCGTCCACGTCCTGCCCAACATCGCCTCGACCTTGATCGTCTCCATGACCATCACCTTTCCCGAGACGATCCTGCTGGAAAGCGGCCTGTCGTTCCTCGGACTGGGCGTGCAGCCGCCGCTCAGTTCGCTGGGAAACATGGTGGGCTATGGCCGCGAATACCTGACGCGCGCCTCGTGGATTTTGCTGTTTCCCAGCGCGGTCATTATTCTCACGACGCTGTCGATCAGCATCATCGGCGATTGGCTGCGCGATCGCCTCGATCCGACGCTGCGCTGATTCCGAGGGGAGTTTTCAAACGATGACCGAAATCGCCTCGCACCGCGGCGGCGCCCTTCTATGGGCCGAGAACAGCCGCCTCGCCTTCGAGCAGACCGCCCGGCTGCCCGTCGAGCAGGTCGAATTCGACGTCCATCCCTCGCGCGACGGCCGGTTGGTGGTGATCCACGATGCCACGCTGGAGCGCACCACCGACGGCGCCGGCGCCGTCTGCCAGCAGGACTGGGCCGATCTGTCGAAGCTCATCCTGAAAGGCAGTGGCGGCCAGCGTATGCTGCTGCTCGACGAGGTGGTCGAGATCTTCCGGCCCACGAAGATCATCCTGCGCCTGGAGATGAAAGCCGGTCCGGGTCGGGTGCCTTATCCCGACCATCCGGCCCGGATCATGGCCGCGCTCAAGGCGGCCGGCGCCCTCGACCGTACGGTGATGACCAGCTTCCAGCTCGGCACGGTGGCCGACGTGCCGCGTCACGGCAAACCAATGCGCCATGTCTGGTTGGTGACGCCAGAAACCCAGACCGATATCGGCCTTCAGGCGGTGGTCGACCTTGCCCGGGCGAACGGCGTGCCCATGCTCGGCCTGCGCGGCAATGTGCTCGATGCGCCGATGGTCGAAAAAGTCCGCCAGGCTGGTCTCGGCATCGGTGGCTGGGCTTGCAACGGCATGGCCGTGATCGCCAAGATGTTCGATCTGGGCGTCGACGTCTTCACCACTGATCGTCCCGATCTGGCGCTTGAGATAAGGGCCGGTCGCGAACGGAGGACATGACCATGAAGGACTTTCCGGCGGCCTACCAATCGACCGCGGGTTCTGCGCTGGATGTCGACAAGGCCTTCTATCGGCGGATCGCTGAAGGGACGGCGGGTCGCCGACTGGTCGAATCCTTCATCATCCCGATCCGCACCGGTCGGGCCTGGAAAGTGCCGGCAGGCCACGTCTTTCGCATCGTCGCGGTCGAGGGGCCGCAGGTCGGCGATCTCAACCTGTGGAATCTCGACAATCCGCGGGAACGGCTGTGGGCCTCGCGCACGCGCCAGCTCCAGGCGGCGCACGTGACGGTGTTCGACCGGCTGTGGTCGACCTTGCCCTATCTGCGGCCGATGGCGACCATCACCTCCGACAGCCTCGCCGGCTACGGCGTCGACGAATATGGCGGGCGCATCCACGACCTTCTGGGCACGCGCTGCGATCCTTACGTCAATCGCATGCTGACCGGGGACGATTTCGACCACTGTTGCCATTCCAACCTCGTGCGCGCCGTGGCGCCGCACGGCCTGACGGAGCTCGACGTGCATGATGTCCTGAACGTCTTTCAGTGCACCGGGCTCAACCGGCAGGACAAGTACTTCATGCGCGATTGTCCGGCGCGGACGGGCGATCATCTCGAATTCTTCGCCGAAATCGACCTTTTATGCGCGCTGTCGACCTGTCCCGGGGGCGATCTTTCGGTGCCGCTGTGGGGCCCCGATGCGCGCGACCCGCTGGAGGTCTGCCGGCCGCTCGGCATAGAGGTCTATGCACTCGACGAGAGCCTGCTGAAGGATTTCAAGCCGCCGGCTGTCGCCGCCTACAAGGGCGCGCACGGCCTGCGCCTGCCCAAAGCCGCCTGGGAAAGATGAAGTCCTAATCCGTTGAATTAGTTCTTATCGTCCGGCGCACCTTGCGGGCCGGCGCGGCGCGGGCAAGATATCGACCCATGACCCAGAAACGCCAACTCCGGCTCGGCGCCTTCATGCGCCCGGTCAGTATCCATACCGCAGCCTGGCGCTATCCCGGCGGCACGCCCGACGCCAACTTTAATCTCAAGGCGCTGATCAGCTACGCCCAGACCCTGGAGCGCGGCAAGTTCGACGCCTTCTTCATGGCCGATCACCTGGCCGTGCTGAACATGCCCATGGAGGCGCTGAAGCGCAGCGCCACGGTGACCTCGTTCGATCCGCTGACGCTCCTGCCGGCGCTCGCCATGGTGACCAGGCATCTCGGCCTGATCGCCACGGCCTCGACCACCTTCGAGCCCGCCTACACCATCGCCCGCCGCTTCGCCTCGCTCGATCACCTTTCGGACGGCCGCGCCGGCTGGAACCTGGTGACCACGTCCAACCCCGACGCCGCGCTCAACTTCGGCATGGACGAGCAGATGGAGCATGCTGAGCGCTACGCTCGCGCTCGCGAGTTCTATGACGTCGTCACCGGCCTGTGGGATTCGTGGGCTGACGACGCCTTCGTCCGCGATGTCGACTCGGGTCTCTATTTCGATCCCGCCAAGCTCCATATGCTGAACCACAAGGGCAAGTACCTGAAGGTGAAGGGCCCGCTCAACATCGCCCGTCCGATCCAGGGTTGGCCGGTGATGGTCCAGGCTGGCGCCTCCGATGCCGGCCGCCAGCTCGCCGCCGAGACGGCGGAAGTCGTGTTCGCCGCCGGCGGGCCGATCGAAGCGGGCCGCGCCTTCTATGCCGACGTGAAGGGCCGGGCGGCCAAGATCGGCCGCAATCCCGATCACATCAAGATCCTGCCCGGGGCTTTCACGATCATCGGCGACTCGCTCGACGAGGCCAAGGAAAAGCGCGCCCGGCTCGACAGCCTGGTGAGCTATGACAGCGGCATCGCAGCGCTCTCCATCGCCGTCGGCCAGGATGCGCGGAAGTTCGATCCCGACGGGCCGCTGCCCGAGATCCCCGAGACCAACCAGAGCAAGAGCGGCCGCGAACGGGTTATGGCTTTGGCCAAACGGGAGAACCTCACGGTGCGCCAGATCGCCGGACGCCTCGGCGGCTATGGCGGGCTGGCCGTGATGGGCACGCCCAAGATGATCGCCGACCAGATGGAGGAGTGGCTGGTGACGGAAGCCAGCGACGGCTTCAACGTCATGTTCCCCTACCTTCCGGGCGGGCTCGACGACTTCGTGAACAAGGTCGTGCCCGAGCTGCAGCGCCGCGGCCTGTTCCGCACCGAATACGAAGGCAAGACCTTGCGCGAGAATCTCGGCCTGCCGCGGCCGGAGAACCAGTTCTTCTCGGCGGCGGCCAAGGCCGCGGAGTAATGCAGGGAGCGCGCCACTCCAGTGGCGCTCATCGGCTGTGTAATCCACAAAGATACGCAACTGGAGTTGCGCGCTCCCAGCAAAGACGAAGACGCGCCACGGAGTGGCGCGCTCCCAGCCATGAGCGTGGAGAGCGGAATCGCCCTCGGGCGATTCCGCGTTGGAGGCCCGCGGTCCGGCAAGACTACTTCTGGCGCCCGGTGATCATGGGCAGGTCGATGGTGTTGCCCATCGCGGCGTAGCCGGCACGATTGGGATGGAGCTTGTCGCCTGGGCCGCCGATCGAGGAGTTGGGCTGGAATTCCGCCTTCACCTCGCCGGTTGCGGGATCGAGCGTGGCCTTGTCGAACTCGATGACGCCGTCGAAGATCTTGGAGGTGCGGAAGAACTCGTTCAGCGCCTTGCGCTTGGCGTCGACTTCTGGCCGGCCGTGGCTCGCGATCGCGCTGTTGAGGGCCGTCGTCAGGGTGGCGACATAGATCCTCACCCCCGGCATTTTCTGGCGCAGGTGGTCGACGCCCTTGGTGTAGCCGGCCATGACGGCATCGGCGGTGGCGTCGGCGCCGAAATCGTTGATGCCCTCGAGCCAGATCACGGCGGACACGCCGGGCAGGCTCACGATATCGCGGTCGAGCCGTGACAGCGCGCTGGGGCCGCCCGACATCGGCTTGGCCGGCGTATACTCCGCCGGTCCCACGACCTGGTTGCCGCCGATCCCCTCGTTGACCACGACGAAGTCGTCGCCATAGGCGGCATGCAGGCGGCGCGACAGCACATCGGGCCAGCGGTCGTCGCCGTTGATGGTGCTCGCCGTGCCGTCCGTGATCGAATCGCCGAAGGCCACGATGACATCGGCCTTGGTCGGCAAATTCATGTCGACCTCGTCGAGAAAGTA
>DATHNU010000607.1:0-3138 GCA_035485695.1 Reyranella sp.
AGCCAGTGGAGCGAGATGATCGAGGATCCGCAGCAGAAGATCGGCCGGCCGCGCCAGCTCTATACCGGCGTCGCCCGCCGCGACTATGTCGACATGGCCAAGCGCAAGTAACCGCCGCGGCTCACGCGACAGCCTTAAAGAGCCGGATGCGCCTCGCGCGTCCGGCTTTTTTGATTCTTCGGGGATTGTAGGGTGGGCAAAGGCGCCCTTGCGCCGTGCCCACCAATTAGTCCGCGTTAAGGAATGGTGGGCACGCTTCGCTTAGCCCACCCTACTATTTAACTTCCCCGCCGCGCCCTGCGCATCGTCGCCAGCACGATGTCGGCGGCGCGCACGCTGGGCGGCTGGTCGCCGGTCGACATGATCGCATCGAGCTTGGCAAAAGCTTCGCGCTGCCGTCGCCGCAGCGGCGAGTCCGTCATGATGTCGGCCAGCGGGCTCAGCAGTTTTTCCGGTGTGCAGTCCTGCTGGACGAATTCCGGCACCACGTTCTCGCCGATCACGAGATTGGCGAGGATGATCGAAGAGGTGTTGATGGCACGCCGCAGCACCCAGGCTTCCGCGCTGCCGACCCGATAGGCCGCCACCATCGGCACGCCTGCCAGCGCCAGTTCCAGCGTCACGGTACCCGACTTGACCAGCGCGGCATGCGCCACTCGAAAGGCCGCCTTCTTGTCGGGCTCGCCGACCACGATTTTCGGCGCTGCCGGCCAGCTCTTGACGGCCTCGCGGACCGCTGCCTCGAGATGCGGCATGGTCGGCAGGACCGGCTCAAAGGCCAAGCCTTGCGCCTGCAGCCGGCCGAGCGTGGCGCCGAACACCGCCATGTGGTGCCTGATTTCGCTGCGCCGGCTGCCCGGCAGCACCAGCAATACCGGCGGCGCCGCGTCCCGGCGCGCCTGCTCGGCCGGATTGGGCCGCAGCGTCGCGATCTGCTCGACCAGGGGATGGCCGACATAGCTGCAGGGCGGCCCGCGCAGCCGCTGATAGGCCGCCGGTTCGAACGGCAGCAACGCCAGCACATGATCGACGTAGCGGCGCATCGCGCGCGCCCGGCCGGGCCGCCATGCCCAGACCGAGGGCGAGACGTAATCGACGATCGGGATCGAGGCGTCGCGGGCGCGGACACGGCGCGCCACCCGATGGGTGAAATCGGGGCTGTCGATGATCACCAGCACGTCGGGCGAGGCTTCCAGCACCGCGTCCGCGGTTTGGCGGATCAGCCGCAGAATTTTCGGCAATTGCCTGACCACGCCGGCCAGCCCGATGATCGACAATTCCTCGATCGGAAACAGCGAGGTCAGTCCCTCCCGCGCCATCGCGCGGCCGCCGACCCCCTCGAAGCGGACGGCGCCGCCGAGCCGCTGGCGCAGCACCTTCATCAGGTTGGCGCCCAGCCGGTCGCCGGACTCCTCGGTCGCGATCAGGACGATCCTGCGCGCCACGTCGGCGGGTGCGCGCGCCTGCATCACGCCGGCAAACCCGTGACGAAGACGCCGGCGGCTTCCGCCGCTGCTATCATCGCCTGCGGCTCGGCCACGATGGCGTTGCCGGCCGAGATCGCGACCCCGGCCAGCCCCGCGGCGGCGGCGCCCTCGACGGTCCGCACCCCGACGGCCGGCAGGTCGAAACGCAGGTCCTGGCCGCGCTTGGGCGCCTTCACCAGCACGCCGCTGGGCGACTTGGTCCGGATCCGCCCCTCGCTACGCAGCCGCGCCACGCGCGCCAGCAAGCCGTCGGTGCCCTCGATATCCTCCACGGCGACCACATGACCGTCGATCACGATGACGGCCTGGCCGACATCGTAGGGGCTGAGCGCCAGCAGCACCTCGCGGCCGCGTGCGATATCGGCGGCCGCGTTGGCGTCGGGCGCCGTTCGGGTCAGGCACCCCTCGGGCATCAGCAGGTCCGGCGCGACGTCCCTGATGCCGACCATCCGGAAACCCTCCTGCTCGAGGATGCCGCCAATGCCCGACAACAGATGATCGTCGCCGCCCCTGAACGCGGCCAGCACCCGCCCGAGCACGCGCAGCGTGCCCCAGTCGAGACGGATTTCCGACAGCGCAGGCCGCGCCAGCGTGCCGATAAAGACCAGATCGCGGCAATTCTCGCTGCGGAACAGTTTTGTCGCCCGGCCGACTTGGCCGACCGAGATCCAGTGGTGGCGAAAGCGTTCGACCCTCACGGGATCGCAAGCCCCGCGCAAGGCGAACAGGATTGGCGTAATGCCGCGGGCGACCAGCGAATCCGCGACCGCGAACGGCATCGCGCCGCCTCCCGCGACCAGGCCAATCGGCGATGAAATTTCCAAAGCCTTGCTGGTCATGGCGCGGTGTCGCCCCGTTGTCACTGCGCGCTGCGGTCGTCCGCCGGAAGGCACAGCGCGCGATGCGCGCTACCGCCGATGAAGGTCAGGATTTCGTCGATCGCGGCATCGTCCTTGGCCATCGGCTGCACCGCGTTGAGCCGCTCGGCGAAGATGCCCGGCCCATGGAACAGCTTTTGGTAGAACGAGCGAACCAGGGCCAGCCGTTCGCGGGTGAACTTGCGCCGCTTCATGCCGATAATGTTGAGGCCTTCGAGGCTGGCATATTGGCCGTTGACCAGACCGAACGGAATCACGTCGCCGCGCACGCCGCAGACGCCGCCGACCATCACCTGCGGCCCGACCCGGGTGCGCTGATGCACCGCCGACAGGCCGCCGATAAAGACAAAGTCGCCGATCTCGCAATGGCCACCCAACGTCGCCGAGGTCGCGAAGATCACGTCGTCGCCGACATGACAGTCATGACCGACATGGGCGCAGTTCATGAAGTAACCGCGCTTCCCGACTTTGGTGATGCCGCCGCCGTCGACGGTGCCGGCGTTCATGGTGACCTGTTCGCGGATGGTGCAGCCCGCACCGATCTCGAGTTTTGTCAGCTCGCCGCGATAGCTCAGCGAGTGCGGCGGCGTGCCCAGCGAAACGAAGGGATAGATCGTGCAGTTATCGCCGATGGTGGTCTGCGCAGTGATATGGACATGCGCGATCAGGTTGCAGTACGCGCCGATCACGACATGGCGGCCGATGATGCAATAGGGACCGATGGTAGTGCCCTCGCCGATCACGGTGCCATCCTCGATCCGCGCGGTAGGGTC
>DATHNU010000608.1:0-2431 GCA_035485695.1 Reyranella sp.
GGCCGAGGCGACGGTGGTGCGCAACTACCTCGACTGGCTGCTGTCGATCCCGTGGCGCAAGCCGACCAAGATCATCAAGGACCTGAAGTACGCCGAGGACATTCTCAACGCCGATCACCACGGCCTCGAGAAGGTCAAGGAACGCATCCTCGAGTATCTCGCGGTCCAGCAGCGCGTCGACAAGATGAAGGGCCCGATCCTGTGCCTGGTCGGCCCGCCGGGCGTCGGCAAGACCTCGCTCGGCAAGTCGATCGCCAAGGCGACCGGCCGCAACTTCGTGCGCATGTCGCTGGGCGGCGTGCGGGACGAGGCCGAGATCCGCGGCCACCGCCGGACTTATATCGGCTCGCTGCCGGGCAAGGTCATCCAGAGCATGAAGAAGGCGAAGTCGTCGAACCCGCTCTTCCTGCTCGATGAGATCGACAAGCTCGGCGCGGACTTCCGCGGCGACCCGTCGTCGGCGCTGCTCGAGGTGCTCGACCCCGAGCAGAATTCGACGTTCAACGACCACTACCTCGAGGTCGACTACGACCTGTCGAACGTGATGTTCATCACCACGGCGAACTCGCTGCGCATGGCGCAGCCGCTGATGGATCGCATGGAGATCATCCGGCTGGCTGGCTACACCGAGGACGAGAAGGTGGCGATCGCCCGCAAGCACCTGATCATCAAGCAGGTCGAGGCGAACGGCCTCAGGGAGGGCGAGCTCGACCTCCATGACGATGCCGTGCGCGACCTCGTGCGCTACTACACGCGCGAGGCCGGCGTCCGCAATCTCGAGCGCGAGATCGCCAACCTTGCTCGCAAGGCGACCAAGGAAATCCTCATGAAGGGGAGCACCAAGGTCAAAATCCGGGCCAAGAACCTCGACAAGTATGCCGGCGTCCGTCGCTTCCGCTACGGCGAAGCCGAGCTCGAGGATCTGGTGGGCATCACGACCGGCCTGGCCTGGACCGAGGTCGGCGGAGAGCTGCTGCAGATCGAGGCCGTGCTGGTGCCCGGCCGTGGCCGCATGACCGTCACCGGCAAGCTGGGCGACGTGATGCAGGAGTCGGTGCAGGCGGCCAACGCCTATGTCCGCTCCCGCGCCAACTCGTTCGGCATCAAGCCGGTGATGTTCGAGAAGCGCGACATCCACATCCACGTGCCCGAGGGTGCCACGCCTAAGGACGGCCCATCCGCCGGCGTGGGGATGATCACCTCGATCGTCTCGGCGCTGACCGGCGTGGCGGTGCGCAAGGAAGTCGCGATGACCGGTGAGATCAGCCTGCGGGGCCGGGTCATGCCGATCGGCGGTCTGAAGGAGAAGCTGCTGGCGGCGTTGCGCGGCGGTCTCAAGACCGTGCTCATTCCCAAGGAGAACGAGCGCGATCTGCCGGAGATCCCGGACAACGTGAAGAAGGGACTGGATATCGTCCCGGTGGCCACGGTCGACGAGGTGCTGGCCCGCGCGCTGGTGAAGCCGCTGGTCGCCATCGAATGGCCGAACGACCTGGAGCCCGCCGTGCCGGCCAAGCCCGCCGAAGGCGCGGAAGCCATCCGGGCCCACTGAACAGCCTCGAACGATACAGGAAGCCCCGGAGCAATCCGGGGCTTCCTTGCGTCTGGGTCATTGCCGGGAGCGCGCCACGGTGTGGTGCGCTCCCGGCAAACTCGCGCATCGGCGCTACTTATGCGGATTTAAGGCTGCTCTCCCTACAAAATATGGTATTCGGCGTTGACGCCGTTTTCCGGCCGCCCTTACACTTGAAACTGCCGGATCATTGGGGGTTCGCCTGTGAACAAGCACGATTTGATCGCCGCCGTCGCCGCCTCGACCAACCTTTCCAAGACCGACGCCGCCGGCGCCATCGACGCCATGCTCACGGTGATAACCAAATCGCTGAAGAAGAAGGAAAAGGTCCTGCTGGTCGGCTTCGGGACCTTCCAGGTCTCCAAGCGCAAGGCAGGCGAGGGGCGCAATCCGCAGACCGGCGAGAAGATCAAGATCGCCGCCGCCAACGTGCCGCGCTTCAAGGCGAGCAAGCAGCTCAAGGAAGCGATCAACTAGCCTCTCGCCGGACCGCGGGCCTCCAGGCCCGCTCATGGCTGGGAGCGCGCCACTCCGTGGCGCTCATGTGCTGCTGGATAAAAAGATGCGCAACTGGAGTTGCGCGCTCCCAGCAAAGACAATGAGGCGGACCTGGAGGCCCGCGGTCCGGCGAGACTCCTGAACCGCTACGATGCCTGTGCTGCTCTGTGGTAGAAACGCCGCCGGGCGATTAGCTCAGCGGTAGAGCATTCCCTTTACACGGGAGCGGTCGGCGGTTCGATCCCGTCATCGCCCACCAGCCCCCGCTCGCGACGCGTGCGGGGGCTGCAGCGCCAAAGCCCGCAGCGCGAAGGCGGGGCCGGTTTCCGCGAGCTACGGCTCGGCGAGCCAGGAAATCAG
>DATHNU010000609.1:0-2909 GCA_035485695.1 Reyranella sp.
ACGGTGGGCGAGAAATACGTCCGGGCAGTGATTCATGCCGTCGGCGCCCTGCCGATCCTGATCCCGGCCATCGGCCCCGAATTCGGCGAGGAGACGGCCACGATCGAGGCCCTGGATCGCCTGATCGATGGCCTGGACGGCGTCCTGCTGACCGGCAGCCCGTCCAATGTCGAGCCGCATCACTACGAGGGCGAGGACAGCCGCCCGGGCACCGCGCACGATCCGGCGCGCGACGCCACGACGCTGCCGCTGATTCGCCATTCGATCGATCGCGCCGTGCCACTGTTCGCGATCTGCCGCGGCCTGCAGGAAGTGAACGTGGCGCTGGGCGGCTCTCTCTATCAGCTCGTGCACGAGGTCGAGGGGCGGCGCGATCATCGTTCGCCCAAGTCGCCCGACACCGACGTGAACTACGCGCCGGCGCACGACGTCGACATCGTCGAAGGCGGCCTGCTGCACAGCCTGCTGGGCGAGCGCCGCGTGAAGGTGAATTCGCTGCACGCCCAGGGCGTCGATCGCCTCGCGCCGCGCGCCCGGCTCGAAGCCACCGCCGACGACGGTCAGGTCGAGGCGTTCAGCGTGCCCGATGCGCCGGCCTTTGCGCTGGCCTTGCAATGGCATCCCGAGCACAGGGCGCTCGAGAATCCCGTCTCGATGAAATTGTTCGACGCCTTTTCCGCGGCCTGCCGTTCGCGCGCCCTGTCGCGGCTGGGCGTTCCCCTGCGCGCCGCCGCGGAATAGCCATGGCCGGGCCCGCCACCCGCAACAACGCGCGCCGCGATTTCTACGAGCGCATCGGTGGGCTATCGATGGCACCCTTGTGGGAGTCGCTGCACCAGCTCGTGCCGCCCGCGCCGGCCCCGAAATACCGGGCGGCCCATTGGGACTACAACAAGGTGCGGCCGTTCCTGATGGAATCGGGCTCGCTGATTACCGCCAAGGAAGCGGTGCGCCGCGTGCTGATCCTCGAGAATCCGGCGATGTCGGGCAGCGCCTGCATCACGCCTTCGCTCTATGCCGGGCTGCAGCTCATCCTGCCCGGCGAGGTGGCGCCCAGCCATCGCCACACCCAGTCGGCACTGCGCTTCATCGTCGAGGGCGAGGGTGCCTACACCGCCGTCGACGGCGAGCGCACCATCATGCGCGAGGGCGATTTCGTCATCACGCCGACCTGGACCTGGCACGACCACGGCAACGATTCGCAGAAACCGATGGTGTGGCTGGACGGGCTCGACATTCCCATGGTGGCGATGTTCAACGCGGGCTTCGCCGAGAACGGCGAGAGCGACGAGCAGGTCGTCACCACGCCTGCAGGCACCTCCGACGCCAAGTATGCCAGCGGCCTGCTGCCGGTCGACTGGAAGCCCGAGCGCCAGACCTCGCCCATTTTCAACTATCCCTACGCCCGCACGCGCGAGGCGCTACAGGGTTTGGCCAAGGCCGGCCCGCCCGACGCCTGCCATGGCTACAAGCTGCGCTATGTGAACCCGGCGAGCGGCGGCGCGCCGATCGCCACCATGGGCACCTTCATGCAGCTTCTCCCCAAGGGCTTTGCGACCGCGCCCTATCGCAGCACCGACGGCACGATCTTCTCCGTGGTCGACGGCGAGGGCGAAAGCGTGATCGGCGAGGAGACTTTCCGCTGGAAGAAGCGCGATCATTTCGTCGTGCCGAGCTGGGCTAGCGTCGTGCACAAGGCCAGGAGCGAGGCCGTGCTGTTCTCCTTCTCCGACCGCCCGGTGCAGGAGAAGCTCGATCTGTGGCGCGAGGATCGCGGCGGGCGCTAGTCTGCGAGCACGCGCTGCGTTGCCACCGAAAGCATCAAGGCCTCGATCGCGCGCTCGACGTCCAGAAGGTCGGGATCGGCGCGGCCGTTGATGCAATCGACGAAGCGTTGCAGTTCGACCTGGTAGGGATTGCCCGTCGGCACCGCGACAGGCCTGCCGTGCGCCTTGTCGGTGAAGATCGTGAAGCTGCTGTTCGGCGGCCCGTCGCCGTCGAAGACGGCGCGATGATCGAACGCGGCGCGTTCGAACAAGGCGCGAAAGCCCGAGGAGAAGGGAAAGCCCGGCGGCATCAGGCCGCTGGCCAGCACCGTCGCGTGGCGGCCGTCGGGATAGTGCAGGAGGGCGGAGATCTCGCCCGCCGCGCCGTGCGGGCTGCGCGCCGCGCTCGCCGACAGGCGGCCAGGCGTGCCCATCAGCCACTGGATGAAGTCGAAGTCGAAGGTCATCAGCTCGGTCGAGGGATCGCCGTAGTGCGCCTTGTGATCGGGCGCATCGGGATGGAGATAGGAGCCCAGCCGCCAGGTCGCGACGCTCATCAGCCGCCCGTGCTCGCCCGAAGACGCGACCGCCTTGATGTGCCGATAGGCGCCGAGTGAACGCATCAGCAGGCCAACCTGCAGCAGGCGATCGGCGTTACGGGCGGCATCGCGCATCTGGCGGGCCTCGTCCAGCCCGAGCGCCAGCGGCGTCTCGCAGAACACATGCTTGCCCGCGCTGAGCGCCGGCACGACGAAGGCATGATGGATCGCGCTCGGCAGGCAGACATCGATTGCGTCCGCCGACGCAACCAACGCGGCGCAGTCGTCGAAGGGCCGGGCCCCGCAGATCGAAGCAACGGCGCGAGCGCGCGCCGGATCGCGCGAGAAGACGCCGACCACCGTCGCCTCGGCGATCCCGGCATAGGCCGCCGCATGCGCCGTCGCCATGGCGCCCGCGCCCAGGATGCCGATCCGAGTCTGGGTCAATCGAGCCACCCTGCCTCTTTGACTTGCTCGCGAAAAGTCTTGCTGACCGGCACGCGCAGCCCGTTGCGCAACACCAGGACATTGCGACCGGCGTTGCGCTCCACCGAACCGATCGCGCCCTCGGCAACCCACCACGAGCGGTGCACCTGACGGCCGC
>DATHNU010000610.1:0-3198 GCA_035485695.1 Reyranella sp.
GCCTTCTCCTTGAACTGGGTCATGCGACTCATCCAGCCGACACGGGCCACGCAGTTGAACACCCAGGCGAGCTGGGCGTGCGCCGGCACCATCGACTGGTTGAAGATGATCTGCTTCTTGCCGTCGACGCCGGCGGCGAGGAAGGCCGCGGCGATCTCGCGCGTCTGGGCGGCCAGAAGCTTGGGGTCCTGCGGCTGGGTGATGGCGTGCAGGTCGACCACGCAATAGAGGCATTCGTAGTCGTTCTGCAGGCGCGCGGAGTTGCGGATGGCGCCGAGATAGTTGCCGAGGTGGAGATTGCCGGTCGGCTGCACGCCGGACAGGATGCGGCCTTTCAGGCCACGGTTGGTGTAGGGCGCCAGGTGGGTGTTGGGCGCGGCTGTGGTGACGTCGGGCATGGGATGTGGACTCCGCTCAAGGTGGAAGGGCGCGGGGTTTGGACCTCCGCGCACCCCGCCGGTGGAAGGCGAGGGCGGTGCGGTATGACCGAGGTCGCGGGCGGAATCAAGGCAAAGGGCGTGGTACGCCCCGGGCGGTCAGGCGCTCCGTTCAGAACCGCAGCCGCTTGCCCACCGCCAGAGGGGCCAGCTTGGTGTCGCCGAATGCGTTGGCAAGTGCTGCCATGGCGCGCCAGCCGGTGCAGTGGCCGGCGGCGATGACGTCGAGATCGAAGCCGTGCAGCGCCTTGACGGTCTGCGGGATGATCCGCTCGTTAATGCCGCTGAGATGCAGACCGCCCAGAACCGCATGCAGCCTGACGCCGGGAAAGCAGGCGCGCGCATGCGTCAGCACATTGATCACGCCGGCGTGGCTGCAGGCCGTGAGGACCACCAAGCCCTTGCTCCGCACATTCACGGCGATGAAACGCTCGTCCATCAGGAGCTCATCGAGCTCCCAGCCCTTGCCGTCCTCGGTGCGGCGATGCTGGCCGGGCAAGCCCGTCTCGAAGCCGCTTGTGCGCGGGATCTCGCCGCTGACGAACACCGTGTCGCCCGTGATCGTCTGTGCCTCGCGCGTGGAGACGACGCGGCCGCCATTTGCCTGCAGGGCGGCGACCGACGGCACATCCTCCATCGGCCGAAATGAATCGTTTGCCAGCTTGATGGCGCGGCTGCGGAACATGTCGGGATGCGTGTAGCAGGCAACGTCCCGCCCACCGTTGCGGTCTCGCGCGAGCTGCAGCGCGCGCAGCATGGCGCCGGCGTGATCCCAGTGGCCGTGGCTCAGCACCAAGGCCTCGACGGGCCCGAGATCGATTCCCAGTCGTGAGACATTCTGCTCGAAGGTGCGGTCTTCCGGCCCGGTGTCGAAAAGCACCGTATGAACCTTGTCGCCGCCACGGATCGTGAGCAGGCAGGAAAGACCGTGCGCAGCGCAACACAGACAGCCGCCGCCCAGCACCCAGGCCGCTCCACGCCGTCGCGCAAGACCGCCAAGCTCCGTCTCGACGAAAGACGGCACCGAAGACAGCGAATCCGTGACGTTGTCGACGAGGATCTGGATGTCGACGGAGTCGACGGCAGCAAGGTCGGTCATGATGCGACGATACTGCCACAGAACGAGCGGCATCGGGCGGGCGGTCTCTACGAGCCGTCATTGACGGCCACCCTCTGGCCTGCTCCCCTCTCCGCCGGGAATTGCACGCATCTTGCAAGATAGCGAGAGCGTCGGGAACAGCTTCAATGATCGGGATGGAGGCATCCAATGGATGAACGGGAATTGCGTGGTCTTCTGGACCGGGTGAAGGCGGGTGGCATGTCGCGACGTGCCTTCGTGCGGCGAATGGCGGCGGTGGGCCTCACCGCGCCGATGGCGACGCAGCTGCTGGCCTTTTCGGGCGTGGCCATGGCCCAGTCGCGGCCGACCTACAAGCCGACCAAGCGGGGCGGCGGCGGGGTGCTGAAGGTGCTGTGGTGGCAGGGCCCGACCCTGCTCAATCCGCATTTCGCGGTCGGCACCAAAGACCAGGACGGCTCGCGCCTGTTCTACGAGCCGCTGGCCGGCTGGGACGGCGACGGCAATCTGCGGCCGGTGCTGGCCGAGGCCATCCCGGGCCGCGAGGACGGCACCCTGGCGGCCGACGGCAAGTCGGTGACCTGGAAGCTCAAGAAGGGCGTCACGTGGCACGACGGCAAGCCGTTCACCGCCGACGACGTCGTCTTCACCTGGGAATATGCCAAGAACCCGGCGACCGCCGCCACGACCGTCGGCACCTACAAGGACATCGTCGTCGAAAAGGTCGATGACTATTCGGTCGTCGTGAAATTCCCGCAGCCGACACCGTTCTGGGCCGACGCTTTCGTCGCCTCGGCGGGCTCGATCATTCCCAAGCATCTGTTCGCCGACTACAGCGGCGACAAATCGCGCGACGCGCCGACCAATCTCAAGCCCGTCGGCACCGGCCCCTACAAGTTCAAGGACTTCAAGCCGGGCGACATGGTCCAGGGCGTGATCAACACCGACTACCACATGGAGAACCGACCCTATTTCGACAGCATCGAAATGAAGGGCGGCGGCGATGCAGTGTCGGCGGCGCGCGGCGTGCTGCAGACCGGCGAGTTCGACTTCGGCTGGAACATGCAGGTCGAGGACGAGATCCTCCTGAAGATGGAAAAGGGCGGCAAGGGCAAGGTGATCATCACCCCGGGCGGTGGCATCGAGCATATCCAGCTCAATTCGACGGATCCGTGGACCGAAGTCGACGGCGAGCGGTCGAGCCTCAAGACCAAGCATCCCATCCTCACCGATCCGGCGGTGCGCGAGGCGCTATCCCTGCTGGTCGACAAGGACTCGGTCGAGAAATACATCTACGGCCGCACCGGAAAGGCGACGGCGAACTTCATCAACAACCCGGAACGGTTCCGTTCCAAGAACACGAAGTACGAATTCAACATCGACAAGGCCAATGCCATCCTCGACAAGGCCGGCTGGGCGAAGGGCTCGGACGGCGTCCGCGGCAAGGACGGCAAGAAGCTCAAGCTCGTCTTCCAGACGTCGATCAACCAGCCGCGCCAGAAAAACCAGGCGATCGTCAAGCAGGCCTGCCAGAAGGCGGGCATCGACATCGAGGTGAAGGCGGTGACGGCGTCGGTGTTCTTCTCGTCGGATGTCGCCAACGCCGACACCTATCCGCATTTCTATTGCGACCTGCAGATGTACAACAACGGCCCGCTGCAGCCCGACCCGGAAGTGTTCCTG
>DATHNU010000611.1:0-3258 GCA_035485695.1 Reyranella sp.
GGTGCGCGACAAGAAGACCTTCACCGTCGAGCAGGCCGTGCACAATCTGACGCAACGGCCGGCCGAGATGTTCGGCATCACCGACCGCGGCCTGCTGGCCGAGGGCCGTCCCGCCGACGTCGTGGTGTTCGATCCCAAGACGGTGGGACCCGGCCCGCTGAAGCGGGTCTACGACATGCCGGCCGGCGCCGACCGGCTGGTCTCGGAGGCCAGCGGCATCGACGCCGTCATCGTCAATGGCAAGCTGATCCGCCGCGACGGCAAGGACGCGATCGCCGCCAACGACAAGCTGCCAGGACGTCTGCTACGTCATGGGCGAGCTGCGTAAATGGCGTACTAAGTTCGATCGAGAAAGGTGTCATCCCGAGCGACGCGAGCGACCTTTAATGGGTCAGTAAAGGTCGCTCGCGTCGCTCGGGATGACAGTGTCACTGTTCAAGGGAGGACATCATGATCCACGTCATCGCCATCATCACCGCCAAGCCCGGCAAGCGCGACGAGATACTCAAGAATTTCAAGGCCAACGTACCCACGGTGCACGCCGAGAAAGGCTGCATCGAATACGGCGCCACGGTCGACACCGACGGCGGCGCGTTCGCCAAGTTCGGCCCCGATACCCTCGTCATCATCGAGAAGTGGGAGAGCATGGACCATCTCAAGGCCCATGGTGCTTCGGAGCACATGAAGGCCTACGGCGCCAAGAACAAGGATCTCGTGGCCAACCGCGCCGTCCACGTTTTGCAGAACGCTTGATCACGCACAGCGACGTCACCGCCTACGACCGCGACGGCGTCGTCTGCCTGCGCCAGGCGTTCGATGCAGCCTGGGTCGAACGCCTGCGCGCGGCGGTCGAGCGCGACCTCGCCGCACCCAGCCCGCATGCCACGAACTTCGCTGAGGGCAGCACGCCCGGCAGGTTCTTCGGCGACATGTACATGTGGCGGCACGATCCGGAGTTCCGCGCCGCTGCGCTCGACTCCCCTGCCCCGGCGATCGCCGCGCGCATGATGGGCTCGCGGTCGGCGGATTTCTTCTACGACCAGCTCTTCGTGAAGGAGCCCGGCACGGCCCATCCGA
Organism: Reyranella sp.; assembly: GCA_035485695.1. Taxonomy (GTDB): domain Bacteria; phylum Pseudomonadota; class Alphaproteobacteria; order Reyranellales; family Reyranellaceae; genus Reyranella. The sequence goes on from DATHNU010000611.1 coordinate 1,078, forward strand.
CGCCATGGCACCAGGACCAGCCGTATTGGCCGGTAAAGGGCTGGCAGATTACCTCGGTGTGGATCGCGCTCGATCCCATCGACCGCAGCAACGGCGCCGTCGAGTTCATCGCGGGCTCGCACCGCTGGGGCGTCAGTTATCGGCCGACGCCCTTCCGCAAGGGCCACGAGATCAAGTTCACCGACAGCGATCTCGTGCCGATCCCCGACATCGACGCCGACCGGAGCAAATACGACATCAGATGGTGGAAGATGGCGCCCGGCGATTGCCTGGTGTTCCACGCCATGATTGTCCACGGCGCGCCGGGCAACGACACGCCAGGCGCACGGCGGCGCGGGCTGTCGCTGCGCTATACCGGCGACGACGCGCGCTACGACCCGCGGCCCGGCACATTCCAGTTTCCGCACAAGCCCGACCTCGCCGCCGGCGCGCCGATGACCTGCGATCTGTTTCCGAGGGCGTGGCCGAAGGCGGCCTAGGCGCGGACGATGCCCTTCAGATGAAGGTCCAGCATCGCCGTAATGAGCAGCTCACGATTGGACCAGGGGAAGTCTGGCTTCGTGATGAAGGCCGCCACCAAACCGTGGATGCCCATCCAGCAGAGCTCGGCGCAGGTGTCAGGCGGGTAGTTGAGCTTGGTGCCCGACGCCTCGACCTGGGACAGCATGGCGACAAGGCGGTTGAAGACGACCGCGCCACCAACGCCCGGCCGCGTCGGATCGTCGATCGGCGCACGATGGCCGATCTTGCGCATGGATTCGGGGATGTTGGATCCCATGAACACCAGCCGGTATTCGTCGGGATGAGTGAGGCCGAAACGGGCATAGGCTTCGCCGAAGCGGCGCACGCGCTCCAGCGGATCGTCCACCGTCTTCTCAATCTCGCCGATGGCCGCGATCAGATGGCCGAAGGTCTGATCGCAAAGCGCCAGCATCAGCGCTTCCTTGTCCTTGAAGTAGAGGTAGAGGGCCGGCGCCGAAATGCCGACCCGGTCGGCGATGCGGCGGATCGTGGTCGCGTCGTAGCCCTGCTCGAGGAACAGTTCCTTGGCCGCGTGGAGGATCTCCTCGCGACGGGTATGGCCCTCGCCCCGGCGCTTGCGACCTCCGGTAGCTAGTGTCGAGAACACGGTCAAAAACTGTCTCCTTCCCCTTGACTCTTAACTGAACGTCGATAACTTATCAACGTTCACTTAACAATGTTCATTTAACACCTGAACATTGTAAACCTCGGGAGGGCGGTTAGCCATGCGTGTCCGATCCACTCAGCGTCCGCGCAAGCTTCCCCTGAAGGCCTTGGCGATCGTCGTCGGCGCCGGTGCCCTTGCAACGACGGGCTTCGCGGCCTTTTCCTGGATGCCGGCCAGCGCCACCCGCGCGGCGGCGAGCGAGCCCATTGTGCGGCCGGCCCGGGTCATGGAAATCTCCTATCAATCGCACAGCCAGTCGCTGGTTCTGGCCGGCACGGTCGTTCCGCGCATCGAGAGCACGCTCGGTTTCCGCGTCGCCGGCAAGATCATCGCCCGCAGCGTCGATGTCGGCACCATCGTCAAGCCCGGCGACCTGATCGCCCAGCTCGATCCCGCCGATTTCCGCTTGGCCGTCGACAATGCGCGCGCCGCCCTCGCCTCGGCCGATGCCGACTACGTGCGCGCCAAGGCCGACCACGAGCGCTATCTCAACCTGCGCGGCACGGGTGCGTTCACCGCGCAGACGCTCGAGCAGCGCCAGTCCCTCGCCCAGACCACGCTTGCCCGTGTCGAGCAGGCCAGAAGCCAGCTCTCCTCGGCCGAGAATAACCTCGCCTATACAGAGCTGCGCGCCGACGCGCCGGGCGTCGTGACCGCGGTCCAGGCCGAGGCCGGGCAGGTCATGACGCAGGGCCAGGGCGTCGTGCGAGTCGCCCGTACCGACGAGCTCGAAATCCTGGTGGGCGTTCCCGAGCACCGGCTGAAGGCCGTGCGCAAAGCCGAGTCCGCGAGCTTCGAACTGTGGTGCGACCCGGGCCATCGCCATGCCGCGAAGCTGCGCGAGCTCTCGCCCAGCGCCGATCCTATGACGCGGACCTATCCGGCGCGCTTCAGCGTGATCGCGCCGCCGGAGTTCATCGGCCTCGGCATGACCGCGACTCTCGCCTTCGAGCGGCCCGATGCGGCGCCGCTGGCCGAGGTTCCCCTGTCGG
>DATHNU010000612.1:0-3819 GCA_035485695.1 Reyranella sp.
ACGGTGCCGACGCCGACGGCGAGCCCCATCAGCGGCCAATGCCAGCCGAACAGGAACGTCGCGCCAACCAGCACGACGAGCGACGGCCAGAGCGCCACGAGCACCGTGTCGTTCAGCATGTCGAAGGCCCACATGCCGCGCGTCAGCTTGCGCACCGTGGCGCCGGCAAAGCTGTTGGCGTGCCAGTCGGTCGAGAAGCGCTGCACGCGCCAGAAGGTCTCGTGCGCCACCTCGCTCATCATGCGCAAGGTGAAGCGGATGATGCCCTTGAACAGGCCATAACGCAGGGCCACCACGGCAAAGCCAAGACCGAGAATCGCGGCGAATGCCTTGAGCGCGTCGAACAGGGCGGCATTGCGCGGCCGAGCCGAATCGGCCAGGGCGTCGACCATTTGCCCGGCAAAGATCGGCAAGGCGAGTTCGGCCGCCGCGATCAGCACCAGGCCAACCGCCATGGCCAGCGCCAGGCGCCATTGCCGGCGCCAGCGCTCGGCAACGAACCGAATCGTCCGGAGGAACGGCTCTTTTCCGCTCCCAGTTGTGCGAGAAGTCATTGTTCGATGCCGCGCCCACGAAGGGGCGACGGCTCCTCAAAGGGTCGTTCGAGCACATGCCGCGATGAAACGCGGCAACGTCCGACGACGTGAATGGTCAGTATGGAGGCGGGCCGCTCGATGGCGGCCGCGGCCGGACCTAATGCTTGAAGCGCTCGAGGTCCGGTACGCAGCCGACGGGAGCGGTGGCGTTGCGCATGATTGAAATCATCAACGTCTCCCTGGCTGGGGTTGTATCAAGGCGGCGCAGACTAAAATCGGAGGCGCCTGGAGGCAAGAGCGCCTCGATGATTTCCTGATCGAGGCTGTCGCACTGTGGCTCCAACGCCACAGCGTTTGCACTCTTACGGCCCTGCCCTCGATCGTGTGCCCGACCGTGAGATACATTATTCATGGTGCCACGGGATCCCGAAACAAGGTTGCAGTCATGGTCACCCCAAAACCGGAAAGTGAATACAGCATCGTCTTCGACCAGGCCGGCGGCCGGGAGGCGCAGCTCGTGCGCGACAAGCTCGACTTCTTCAATGTCGGCGTCACGGGTGTATCGACCTATTACGCGGTGCACTTCTTCCTGAAGAACGAGCGCGGCGAGGTGATGGGCGGCCTGCTGGGGGCCATCTGGGGCGGCTGGCTCCACATCACCTATCTCTGGGTCGACGAAGCCGTGCGCGGCAAACGCTGGGCGACCAAGCTGATGGACCAGGCCGAAGCCTATGCGCGCGAGCGGCAATGCCATTCGGTCGAACTCGACACCCACTCCTTCCAGGCGCGGCCTTTCTACGAAAGGCGCGGCTACGAAGTGTTCGGCACGCTCGACGACCATCCCAAGGGCCACAAGAAGTTCTTCATGAAGAAGAAGCTTTAGTCGTCTTCGGACCGCGGGCGTCTAGGCTCATTGCTGGGAGCGCGCCACTCCAGTGGCGCATCTTCGTGGATCACAGCGCCCATGAGCGCCACTGGAGTGGCGCGCTCCCAGCAAAGACGAAGAGGCGGGCCTGAAGGCCCGCGGTCCGAGCTACCGGACGCCGAGTTCTTTCAGCTTCTTGTCGAGCGCGAGAAGATCGAGCCAGCTCTGGCGCTTGCTTGCCGGCGTGCGCAGCAGGTAGGCGGGGTGGAAGGTTGGCAAGGTCGGCACCTCGCTGCCGTCGTCGAGGCGCACGCTGGTCCATTTGCCGCGCATCCGCATGATGCCCTCGGTCGTATCGAGGACGGCCTTGGCCGCCGTGCCGCCGGCTAGCACCAGCACCTTGGGCTTGGCCAGCTCGATATGGCGGCGCGTGAAGGCGAGGCAGATCGCCTGCTCGGCCAGGGTCGGCGTGCGGTTGCCGGGTGGCCGCCAGAACAGGATGTTGGTGATGTAGAGATCGCGCTCGCGATTCATGCCGATGGCGTCGAACATGCGGTCCATGAGCTGGCCGCTCACGCCCACGAAGGGCTTGCCCAAACGGTCCTCGTCGGCCCCCGGCGCCTCGCCCACCACCATGACCGGCGCGCCGGCCACGCCGTCGGCGAACACCGTGTGTTTGGCGGTGCGCTTGATCGCGCAGCCCTCGAAGGCGCGGATGGCCGCTTCGAGATCGGCGATGGTCGCGCAGCGGCGTGCGAGCTCGCGCGCATCCTCGACGAGCTGCGGCGATTCGAGCGGTACCGGGGCACGGGCGGGGAACGGCGTCGCCGGCCGGATCGGCGTCGGCGCCGTGTTGCGTTGTTCGATCGCCGGTGCGGGCGCGCTCGTTGCCGCCGCCGGGGGCGGGGCCGCGAAGCGGTCGATCGCTTCCTCGCCGATGGTCTCGTCGATGCCGTTGTCGACGTACCATTTCAGCAGCGAGGCGAGATCCTCGCGTGCGATCGCGGGCCCGGTCATTGCAGGCGTTTCAGGAAGGCGCCCAGGATCGGCGCCCACAGGGCTGCATCGGCATGGCTTGCCATGTGGCCCTTGTTGCTCGGCAGTTCAACGTAGGTGACGTCGATGCCGGCCTTGCGCATGTCGCTCACGTAACCGGGGCTGAGCGCGATATCGAACAGCTTGTCGGACGGCGACTGCACGTAGAGCACCTTGGTGCCTTTGAGCTTGGCGTACTCGCCTGTGATGTCGAACGAGCCGATCGCCTTGCGCAATGTCACCATCGAATGGCCGTCATAGATCTGCGCCCAAGCCCTGGCATTGGCGCGGATCGCCGCCTCGCGTGCCTTCTGGTCGGGCATCGTCTCGGCCAGGATCTCGTTCTGGCCGTAGGCCATGAGGGTCTCGAAGCGCAGTTCCTCGAGCGTCCGGGCGATGCCGCCATTGTCGTAATACCAGCCGCCGTTCCAGTTCGGATCGCTTGCCAGCCGCTTTTGCAGCGCCTCCAGCCGGTCGAGCCCGGCCGGCGAGCGCGGCGCCGTCACCGACGGCACGATCGCCTTCATGAAACCCGGATAGGAGGCCGCCCACTGGAACGACTGGAAGCCGCCCATCGACGGGCCGATCACCGCCACGAGGCTCTTGAGGCCGAGCGAATCGACCAGAAGTTTCTCGGCCGCCACGATGTCGCGCATGGTGATGTCGGGAAAGGTCGGCCCGTAGGGCTTGCCGGTGCGCGGGTCGGTGCAGTTGGGCCCGGTGCTGCCATGCGCTGAGCCCAACGCATTCACCGACACTACGAAACTGTGGTTGGTATCGACCGCTTTGCCCGGACCGATCAGCCCGTCGAACCAGCCGGCTGCGCCCGCGGCCACGCCGCGGCCCTGCTTGCCGGGCGCATTGCGGCCGGCGGCGTGATGGCTCGACGTGTAGCCGTGCACGACCAGGATCGCGTTATCACGCGCCGGCGCCAGGCTGCCGTAAGTCTCGTAAGCGAGTTCCAGGACGGGTAGCGACTGCCCGCTTTCCAGGCGAAAATCACGCGCTGTGAAGAGTTTGCTCTCGATTTCGCCGAGCTCTGCCACGGGAATACCCCTTTTCACCGGGTGGCGATCCTGCCCCCGACAGGCTATCAACAGGCCGAGGATCGTCGCCGGCCGGCGGCGCGTCCATCGGTTAAAGGCATTGTAGAGCGAGACGGTGATGGCGCGCGAGTCGATGGAATATGACGTGTTGATCGTTGGTGGCGGCCCGGCCGGGCTGGCGGCGGCGATCCGACTGAAGCAGCTCGCGGCCGAGCGCAATCACGAAGTGTCGGTCTGCCTGATCGAGAAGGGTTCGGAGATCGGCGCCCACATCCTGTCAGGCGCCGTGATCGATCCGATCGGGCTGAACGAGCTCATACCCGACTGGAAGGAGAAG
>DATHNU010000613.1:0-8087 GCA_035485695.1 Reyranella sp.
CTCGAGTTGAAACGCGAGGCGGTCTCGTGACGACCGAGACCCGCCAGGCGGCCCACCGGCTGGGGCATGTCGCGGAGTGGCGCGCGGTGTGGCGGCTCCGACTCGCCGGCTATTCGATCCTGGCCCGGCGCTACAAGACCAAGCTCGGTGAAATCGACATCGTCGTGCGCCGCGGCGGCATCCTTGCCTTCGTCGAGGTCAAGGCGCGGGCCGACATCCCGACCGCCGCCGACGCGCTGGGCGGCCGGCAGTTCGGTCGCGTGGCGCGGGCCGCCAGCCTGTTCCTGGCGCGCCATCCGCGCTATGCCGCCCATTCAGTGCGCTTCGATGCCGTGCTGGTCACGGGCCTGTGGCCGCGCCATCTGCCCGACGTCTGGCAGCCGCCGGAGTGATGCTTGTCGAGCCCTGAGCCGGATACCCAGCAGAGGCTCGGCCGGCTGCGTGCGCTCTGCGCCGCCGACGATGGCCGCCTCGATCTGCTCGAAGCGGCGTTGGCGCTGAGCGTGTTGCGCAGCGACGCGGCGCTGGACCTGTCACCGTTCCGCCAGCACGTGGCGACGATGGCATCCGATCTCGCCGGCCTGGTGCACCGCCGCGGCGCTGCGCCGGAGCAACTCGCCGAGATCGTCGCCCGGTCCTATGCCTATCGTGGCGACACCGACTCGTACGACGACTTGCAGAATGCCGACCTCATCCGGGTGATCGAGCGCCGCAAAGGCCTGCCGGTCGCCTTGTCGATTCTCTACCTCCACGTCGCTCGCGCGCAGGGCTGGGACGCCGAAGGGCTGGCGTTTCCCGGCCACTTCCTGATCCGCGTCGGCATCGAGGGCGCGCGCCACGTGATCGATCCTTTCCACGACGGCGTGGTGCGCGACGCCGCCGACCTCCGCACCCTGCTGAGGCAGGTGCTCGGGCCGGATGCCGAGCTGCATCCCCAGCATTTCGACGCGGTGTCCGACCGCGACGTGCTGCTGCGGCTCGAGAACAACGTCCGTCTGCGGCTCGTCAAGCGCGAGGATTGGGCGGGCGCGGCGCAATCGCTCGAGCGCATGCTGGCGATCGCGCCGGACCGGCCGGAGCTGCTGTTCGAGGCCGGGCAACTCAATGCGCGGCTCGACAAGCGCCGCGCCGCCATCGCCGCCTTCCAGCGATTCCTCGACATCGAGGGCGATACGGGCGACCCCGCCTTGCGCCAGCGGGCGCAGGCCCTGTTGCAGGAATTGCGCCGCGGGCTTAACTGACGCGAACATTCCCCGTGAACCATTCGCCTAGGATCTGCCCATGAAGCTCAACGTTGCCATCCAGATGGACCATGTGTCGACCATCGATATCGACGGCGATTCGACCTTCGTGCTGGGGCTTGAGGCCGAACGGCGCGGTTACGCGGTCTGGCACTACACGCCGCGCGAACTCGTCTTTAGTGACCGCAAGGTGATGGCACACGCCCAGCCGATGAAGCTCCGGCGCGAGAAGGGCAACCACTTCACCCTCGGCGCGGCGGAACTGCTTGACCTGTCGAAGATCGACATCGTGCTGTTGCGCCAGGATCCGCCGTTCGACATGTCGTACATCACGACGACGCACATCCTGGAGCACATCCATCCCAAGACGCTGGTGGTCAACGATCCGGCAAATGTGCGCAACGCGCCGGAAAAGCTGTTCGTCACGCATTTCGACAACGTCATGCCGCCGACCCTGATCAGCGCCGATCCGCGCGCCATCCGTGCCTTCTGGGACGAGCACAAGGACATCATCCTGAAGCCGCTGTTCGGCAATGGCGGGGCCGGCGTGTTCCGCGTGCGGCCCGACGACGAGAACTTCAACTCGCTGCTGGAAATGTTCTCCCAGCGCAGCCGCGAGCCCGTGATCGCCCAGCGCTACCTGCCCGAGGTGCGCAAGGGCGACAAGCGCATCATCCTGATCGACGGCAAGGCGGCGGGCGTCATCAATCGCGTGCCGGCCGAAGGCGAGTCGCGGTCGAACATGCATGTCGGCGGTACGGCGGTGAAGGACACGCTCAGCAAGCGCGACAAGGAACTGTGCGAGATCATCGGACCGGAGCTCGCCAGGCGCGGCCTGCTGTTCGTCGGCATCGACGTGATCGGCGACTACCTCACGGAAATCAACGTCACCTCGCCGACCGGCCTGCAGCAGATCAACCGTTTCGACGGCGTCTCGCTGGAAGCGCAGATCTGGGATCGGATCGAGGTGCGTTTCCAGGAAACGCGGGGAAGGGCTTCATGATCCGCCGCGCCTTTCTTGCCCTGGTGCTCGCGACATCCGCCGGGATGGTGCGCGCGCAGGACATGTTCGAGGCAAAGCCCATCGTCAAGGCGGTGCGCGAGGGCGACGAAGAGAAGGTCCGGCAGGCGCTGCTGAAAGGCGAGAATCCCAACCAGAACGACACGTCGGGCCGGCCGCTTCTGATTGTCGCCGTGGTGGGGGGGCAGATCGCCGTGGTCGAGACGCTGCTGAAGAGCGGCGCCATCGTCGACGCCACTGACCGGGAGGGTTACACGTCGTTGTTCCACGCCGCCCAGCGCGGCGACGGCGAGCTGGTCGACACATTGTTGAAGCGCAACGCCAAGCCGAACGTGCAGAACCGCCAGGGCGTCACGGCGCTGATGGTGGCGTCGCGGGCGGGCTACGACGAGATCGTGCGGGCGCTGCTCGCCAGGAAGGCCGACCCCAACACGGCGGACTTCACCGGCCGAACGGCGATGGCCTATGCGCGCCAGTCCGGGCACACCACGATCGTGGCCATGCTGCGCAAGGCCGGCGGACGCGAGTGATGCCGGCGGCCAAAGCCGCGCCGATCTGGATCGCGGGAGCGCTGACGCTCGATCCGGGCGAGATCGACGAGACCTTCGTGCGGGCCGCCGGTCCGGGCGGCCAGCACGTCAATACGACATCGACCGCGGTGCAATTGCGCTTCGACGTGCGCCATTCGCCGTCGCTGCCGGACGACGTGCGCCAGCGGCTGGAACGGCTGGCGGGGCGGCGGCTGACGCGCGACGGCGTGCTGGTGCTGGTGGCGCAGGGCGAGCGCAGCCAGAAGCGCAACCGCGAGGAGGCGCTCGATCGGCTGGTGGCGCTGATCCGCGCCGCCGCCCGGCCGCCCGTGCCGCGCAAGAAGACAAGGACGCCCAAGGCCAGCAAGCGGCGGCGCCTCGACGACAAGAAACGTCACGGAACCATAAAATCGCTGCGTGCCAGGCCGACGCACGAGTAGACGCTCATGTTCCTCTCCCCCGCCAGGGGGAGAGGCTAGGTGAGGGGGCGACGACGGATATAACCCCCTCACCCAGCCTCTCCCCCTAGCGGGGGAGAGGAGGAAGAGCATAGTGTGCCGCAAATCAGTGTGAGGTGAGTTGTGGCAGACATCCGCAAGGAGACCGACAGTCTCGGCGAAGTGAACGTGCCGGCCGACAAATTGTGGGGCGCGCAGACCCAGCGGTCGCTCGAGCATTTCAGCATCGGCAAGGATCTCATCCCGCGCGAGATGATCACGTCCTACGCCATCCTGAAGAAGGCGGCGGCCAACGCCAATCATGATGGCAAGCGGCTCGATGACAAGGTCCACGGCCTGATCGTGCAGGTCTGCGACGAGATCCTGGCCGGCCAGCATCACGACATGTTCCCGCTCCACGTCTGGATGACCGGCAGCGGCACGCAGTTCAACATGAACGTCAACGAGGTGATGTCCAACCGCTGCTGCCAGATCGCCGGCACGCCGCTCGGCTCGAAGGCGCCGGTCCATCCCAACGACCACGTCAACATGTCCCAGTCGTCGAATGACACGTTCCCTTCGGCGATGTACATCGCCGCGGCGGTCAACGTCACCAGCCGGCTGCTGCCCGCGGTCCAGGCGCTGCACGATGCGATCGCGGCCAAGGCCAAGGAGTGGGACGGCATCGTCAAGATCGGCCGAACGCACATGCAGGACGCCACGCCGATCACGCTCGGCCAGGAATGGTCGGGCTATGCCGGCATGCTGGCCGACAATATCGAGCGCCTCCAGGACTCGCTGAAGGGCGTCTATCACCTGGCGCTGGGCGGCACGGCGGTCGGCACCGGCATCAACGCGGCCCCCGGCTTCGCCGAGGCGGCGTCGGCCGAGATCGCCCGGCTCACCAAGCTGCCGTTCGTGAGTGCGGCCAACAAGTTCACCGTGCAGGGTGCGCACGACGCGCTGGTCCAGCTCTCCGGCACGCTGCGCACGCTTGCGGTCTCGCTCTACAAGATCGGCAACGACATAAGGCTGATGTCGTGTGGCCCGCGCGCGGGCTTCGCCGAGCTCGAGATTCCCGAGAACGAGCCCGGCTCGTCGATCATGCCGGGCAAGGTCAACCCGACTCAGGCCGAGGCGCTCACCATGATCGCAGTCCAGGTGATGGCCAACGACGTGGCGGTCGGTTTCGGCGGCGCCGGCGGCTACCTCGAGATGAACGTCTACAAGCCGCTGATGATCTTCAACATCACGCACTCGATCACCATCATGACCGACGGATGCACCAACTTCCGCAAGTTCCTGGTCGAAGGCACTAAGCCCAACCTGAAAAAGATCAAGGAATATGTCGACCGCTCGCTGATGCTGGTGACGGCGCTGGCGCCGGTCATCGGCTACGACAAGGCCTCGAAGATCGCTCACTACGCGATGGACAACGACCTGACCTTGAAGGCCGCCGCGCTGAAACTGGGCTTTGTGAGCGAGGCGGAATTCGACCGCATCGTCGACCCGGCGAAGATGGTCAGGCCCTACGTCGCGACGGAATGATTTTCTTGTTTGTCACCCCGCGTGGGACGACGTTGCCGGCGATCTACCGCTCGAACCGCCACTGCCGTTCGGTGATGAACCGGGCGGCCACCAGCCCCATGGCCATGGCGCCCACGGCAAAGCAGCAGACGGTGCCGGCGTCGATTGCCTCCAGCACTTTGCCCTGGTTCAGGAACACGATGGTCTGGAAGGCGTAGAGGCCGGGAGTCATCATGATGATGCTCGGAACGGTGAGCGCGATGCGCGGCACGTGCAGCGGCTCGCGCACCAGGGACGCGAACAATCCGACGGCGAGCGCGCCGAGAAACGTCGCCGGAGGCAGGGCCCAGCCGAGGTCGTGCAGGGCGAGCCGGAGCTCGTTGCCCAGCATCGACAGGGCGCCGACGATGAATACGGTGCGCAGCGGGTTGTTGAACAGGATGCCGTAGCTGCAGCCGCCCGCGAAGCACGCCACGGCCCGCCACAGCAGCGTCATGGGTTCGATGCCCTGACCGGCCGCGGCTGTCGGTGCCGGGGCGAGGCTCGCGATCGCAGCGACGAGGGAAACGCCGACAGCGGCAGCCAAAGTCAGCAGCAGGCCATAGAAAAGCCGGGCGATGCCCGCCGTCGTCTGCTGTTGCGTCAGGTCGAGCAGGGCTGCGACCAGCGGGAAGCCCGGCACCAGGAAGAGCACGGACGAGATGAAACCCACCGCATGGGCGAGCGTGAACGTGCGGACGCCGAAGCCCAGCACGATCAGGCAGTAGACGCCGGACGCGAGCACGGCGCAGAGCGCCGTCATCGCGAACTGGTTGTATCCCTTGCGCGACAGCAGCGTGCGCGCGGCCTGTCCCAGCCCGCCGCCCACGGCGGCGGCGGCCGTCGCCAGCGCATCGCCGCTATTCAGGTAGGAGAAGCAGGCCGAGGCCACCGCCATCGAAAGGGCGATTGATGCGAGGGAATGGAGCGCCGGCGCCGCCTCGATGGCGTCGATCTTCGCCGACAGCGCAGTGACCGTCAGGCCGGGGCTGCTCGACCGCGCCAGCCGCTCCAGGGCGGCGATGCGCGAGGCATCGACGCCCAGCGGCGCGATTTCGCGCGCAAGGGTGGCGGACTGGCTGCCGCTCCGCGCCGTCGCCGTCATGCCGCCGATGGTGATGTGCACCGCGAGCCGCTCGATGCCGAGATTGGTGGCGAGCAAACCCATCGCGTCGCGGACGCGGAAGGCGGTGTCGCCCGACCGCAGCATCGACGCGCCGAAGCGCAACAGGACGTCGAGGGACTCTGCCACAGCGGGTTTCTGCTCGTTCATGGAGCGAGCCGGAGGCCCGGGGTCCGGCAGAGCATGATCAGACCGTGTGCAGCCCCAGCACTGCCGCCGTGTCCTTGCGTACGCGCTCGACGAGCGCGGCGTCCGTCTTCAGGTCATGGCCGTAGGAGGGGATCATCTCCTTGAGCTTGGGCACCCAGTGGCCGACCAGCTCCTCATGGAAGCAGTTCTCCAGCATATGGACCATGATCCAGACCGCCGTGGAGGCGCCCGGCGACGCGCCGAGCAGGGCCACGATCGACGAATCGGCCGACGACACGATCTCGGTGCCGAATTCCAGTGTGCCGATATGCGCTTTGTCCTTCTTGATGATCTGCACGCGCTGGCCTGCGACATCGAGTTCCCAGTCGGATTCCTTCACGTTGGGATAGAAGTCGCGCAGCGCCTTGAAGCGATGGCCCGAGCTCTGGAAGACTTGGCCGACCAGGTATTCCTCGAGCGGGAAATTGCTCCACCCCACGGCGAGGAGCGGCAGGAGGTTGTCGGGCCTGAGCGACATCGGCAGGTCGAGCGGCGAGCCGTGCTTCAGGAACTTGGTCGAGAAGCCGGCATAGGGCCCGAACAGCACCCAGCGCTTGCCCTCGATGATGCGCGTATCGAGATGGGGCACCGACATCGGCGGCGAGCCGGAGGCCGCCATGCCGTAGACCTTGGCGGCGTGGCGGTCGGCGACCTCGGGCTTGCTGCAGCGCAGCCAGATGCCGCTCACCGGGAAGCCGGCGAAGCCCCTGGCCTCGGGGATGCCGGATTTCTGCAGCAGCGTAATCGCTGCACCGCCGGCACCCAGGAAGACGTAGCGCGCGCCGATGCGGCGCGTCTCGCCGGTCTTCTCGTTCCTGACATCGAGCTGCCAGCCGTCGCCGGTCGGCCGGCGCTGCAGGCCGGTCACGTCGTGCGAGAAATGAACTTTGAATCCGTCCTGGCGCTTCAGGTAGCTCATCAGGTTGGCGGTGAGCGCGCCGTAGTTCACGTCGGCGCCGGTGACCATGCGGGTGGCGGCGACAGCCTGATTGGGATCGCGACCCTCCATGATCAGCGGCGCCCATTCGCCGATCTGCCCGTGGTCCTCGGAGTATTCCATGCCGCGATAGCAGTGATGCGCGCTCATCGCGGCGTGGCGCTTCTTGAGGAAGGCCACGCGGTCGGCGCCGATCACGAAGCTCATGTGCGGCACCGGATGGATGAACGAATCGGGCGAGGCGATGGCGCCCTTGCGGATGAGGTACGACCAGAACTGGCGCGACAGGTCGAACTCGACATTGACCTCGAGCGCCTTGGCAATGTCGATGCTGCCGTCCTTGCGCATCGGCGTGTAGTTCAGCTCGCAGTTGGCGGCATGGCCGGTGCCGGCATTGTTCCAGGCGCCGGAGCTTTCCTGCGCCTCGCCGGGCATGCGCTCGATGATTTCGAGCTTGAGATGGGGCTGCAGCTCCTTCAGGAACACGGCGAGCGTCGTGCTCATGATGCCGGCGCCCACCAGGACGACATCGGCCGTCGTGACGTCGGTGCTGTCGCTCATGCGATTTCCCCCGGAAGATCTATGTGGCGCGCTTGAATGGAACTGGCACGTCGTTGGCCAATACGACATAGACGCGCCGCCAGGGCTGATCGTCGACCAATTTCCACGTATGGCCGCCGCCCGCCGTATCCTCGGCCAGCAGGATGTCGCCCGGTTTCAGCATGAAGTGCTGGCCGCCGCGTGTCTGGAAATCCAGGGTGCCGCTCAGCGTGATGACCAGCTGCCGGACCGGCGCGGTGTGCCAGGCGAGCGTGCCGCCGGACGCGGTTTCCTGGAACGACGCATGGGCGGTGTCGAGCTTGCCGCTGAGAAGGTCGCCGTGGGCACCCGGCGCAAGCTCGATCGAGCCCTCCTCGAAGTGCGAGTTCTAGTCTCGCCGGTCCAAATCCGAACGCATCGGATCATCGTGCTGTCCCTTGTTGCCCGGTCATATGGCGGTGGAAGACCGTAGTATGGGCCTGTTCTACAGGCAAGAAACTAGG
>DATHNU010000614.1:0-3710 GCA_035485695.1 Reyranella sp.
GCGACTGGCCCCGGAACGGGCCCCGCGACCGGCATGCCCCAGCCGTCGCGCGAACAGCAGGACGCCATGGCGTCGATGACGCCGGAGCAGCGCCAGCAGGCGATCCGCGGCATGGTCGAGGGCCTGGCAGCCAGGATGAAGGAGACCCCGCAGGATCGCGCCGGCTGGCTGCGCCTCGCCAACGCCTGGAAGGTTTTAGGCGAGAACGCCAACGCCGCCGACGCCTATGCCAAGGCCGACGCGCTGGCCCCGGTCGATGCCCGCCTCCTGGCCGACTGGGCCGAGACCCATGTCCGCCAGCTTGCCCCCGGCGCGCCGCCCTCACCGCAGGCCATAGCCGTGCTCGAGCGCCTGGAGAAGGCCGAGCCGCGCAACGCGCTGGCGCTGTTCTATCTCGGCGCCGCCTCCTTCGCCGCCGGCGACAAGCCCGCGGCGGTGCAACGCTGGAAGACTCTGTTAGCCCTGCTCCCCGCCGACGCCCCCATCCGCGAGATGCTGCAACAACGCATCAAGGAAGCGGAAGGGAAGTAACAAATAAACCTCACCCTGAGGAGCGCCGCGAAGCGGCGCGTCTCGAAGGGTGGGCAACAGCGCGACTGGCGCCCATCCTTCGAGACGCCGCTTCGCGGCTCCTCAGGATGAGGTTGGTTTTGAACGCATCAAGGATGCGGAAGGGAAGTAACGAGTCCCTCGCATCATGATCTTTGCTGGGAGCGCGCCACTCCAGTGGCGCATCTTCTCTTGATTATGAGCGCCACTGGAGTGGCGCGCTCCCAGCAATGAACGGATCCCAATCGGGATGTGGTCTAGCCGCCTGTCAGCCTGCGGCCGATGTCGTCCAGCGTCACCACGGGCTCTTCGGGGTGCGCCCGGTGATGGGCAAGGCGCGCCCTGAGCTCGGCCCGTTGTGCGTCACTCAGTGCCGGCGCCGTGGCATCGTGCAGCACGCTATCCAGCAAGCCATAGGCGAGCTCGAGCCGCTCGCGTGACGTGAGCTGTTCCAGCTCTTCAAGAAGGGCAGGCTTGTTCATGAGGACAAGGTACGCCTCGTATCTGAGTTTTCAATCCTGCCATCGCTTCCCCCTGAAGGGCGGCTCGTGTCTGCTCCGCTACTCCGGCAGGCCGGCCAGGATGAGATGGTCGCCGAACAGCCGGCGCTTTTCCGGATCCCGCAAGGCATGGCCCTCGGCGAAACGCCGGCTGCTGAACTGGGGATGGACGCGCAGCAGGTCGGCGGAGATCTGGCGCGCCTCGTCGATCTGGCCGCTCGCCGCGAGGCTGGCGGCGAGGAAGCGCAGATTGGCCGTGAAGTGCGCATTGAGCGTCGCCGACTTGCGCGCCCATGCGGCCGCGTCGCCATAGTCGCCGGCGACATAGCTGGCGAGCGCCACGGTCGCGTAGCTGTAGAACACGTGGGCATCGTACGGCGACAGGCGCAGCCCGATATCGGCGCGCCGCCGCGCCTCGCGCGTCTCGCCCATGTAGCTGAAGGTGGCGCTGCTGCGCATCCAGGCGATGGCCGAGCTGGGGTTGGCGGCCAGCGCGCGGTCGAACAGCTCGATGGCATGGTCGTAGTCGCGGAACAGCAGGGCGCGGACGTGGCCGCACAGCGACAGCGCCCGCGGATCGAACCGGTCGAGCGTCAGCGCCAGCCTGGCCAGCCGGTCCGCCTCCTTGAGGTCGGCGGTGACGCTGGGCGAAAGTCCCTGGCCGATCCGCACGCTGTACCAGCTCGCCGCCAGCGCATGCGCCGTCGCATAGTTCGGATCGAGCGACAGGGCGCGTTTGAACAGGGGCAGCGCCTGCACGAACTTGTTGTCCTCGAAGCGGTAGAGCAGATCGAGTCCGCGCATGACGCATTCGTAGGCGTCGAGATTCTCCGGCCGCTTGCGCAGCACGCGGCGCAGCTCGGCCTCCTGCACCTGCGGCGTGATCGTCGCCACCACCCGCGCCGACAATTCGTCCTGCAGCTCGAACAAATCGGCCGCGTCGCCGGCGAAGCGGTCGCTCCACATGGTGGCGCCGCTCTCGCAATCCGCCAGCTCGGCCGACAGCCGCACCTTGTTGCCGGCGCGGCGCACGCTGCCCGTCAGCATGTAGCGCACGCGCAGATCGCGTCGCACCTGGCGCGGGTCGGGCGCGCTGCCGCGGTAGCGCAGGGTCGAGGTGCGCGAGATCACCACCAGCTCGGGCAGGCACGCCAGGGCGGCGATGATGTCCTCGACCAGGCCGTCGCTGAAATAGGAGGTCGCCGTCTCGCCCGTCACCTCTGCCGCCGCGCCGGACTGGTCGGCGAACGGCAGCACGGCAATCGACGGCCGGCGCCGCTGGAAGCTGTCGAGCGCCGGCGTCGATTTGGGCCGCTTGCCCGCGCCCACCTGGTAGGCGTGCACCGGCCGGCTGATGTTCTTGAGCCTGAGCGCGCCCACATCCTTGATCGGTGCGTCGATGCGGCCGCTGATCAGGTCCATGACCGCAGCCGACACCAGCACGCCGCCGGTCGGCGCATATTGCTGCAGCCGCGACACGATGTTGATGCCGTCGCCCAAGAGGTCGGTGCCTTCGACGGTCACCTGGCCCATGTGGATGGCGCAGCGCAGCTGCAGGCGGATGTCGCGCTCCGGCGTCATCCTGGCGATCGCCGCCTGGACCTCCAGCGCCGCCCGCGTCGCCTCGACCGGGCTGGTGAACTCGACCAGCAGGCCGTCACCCAGCGACTTGAAGATGCGGCCGCCGCCGCGCGCGATCAGCGGATCGATCTCGCGCCGCAGCGCCCGCCAGGCCGCCAGCGCATTCTCCTCGTCGGCCTCGACGATCGTGCTGAAGCCCACCACGTCGAAGGCAGCCACGACCACCAGGCGGCGGATGCCGTAGTCCTCGTCGGCGAACGCGGCCAGGTGCCTGCGAGCCATCGCGAATATCCCCGCGCATCGAAGATCGACGCAAGCGACGGTGCGGACCGTTCATGGTCTTTTTGCGGCTCGCACACTTCTAAGTTGAGATATCTCTGTGACCTCTCATCTGTGGGTTTAGTCACAGATGGGCTTCGGGAGTAGACTTACCCTCACGACTCCAACGAAGGGAGGCTGCCATGGCAGGCAAGCTTGACCTGGACCTCGATCTGGACCTCGATCTCGATCTCGGCAGCCGCACCGCGCCCGGATCGGGCTCCGGCCCGCGCTTCAACACAGACGACTTCCCGCGGCTGATACCGGCGCCCTTTCCCCCCACGCTGCTGGTGCCGAAGAAGGACTATTCGCTGGACGGCTGGGATCCCGAGCTGCGCGCCTGGGCCTATGTCGAGGAGTTCATCGACAGTTATGTGGGCACCACGGCGGTCCTGGCGATCGAGGCCCTCATCAACACCCAGACCGTCTTTCCCGTGCCGACCAGAAACGGTTTCCTGACCCCCATCACGCGGCCGCTGACACCGACCGACATGCAGCAGCAGGTGCTGGGCGTCCTCGACGCCTCGATCGACCGCGCCGACCGCTCGCTCGAGATCCTCGACCAGGCGAGCGGGCAGGGCGCGCTGCACTACTGGACCGGCATGCTGCGCATCGATCCGTCGAAGGACAAGAACACCTTCCTGCTGATGCTGGTGGCCCGCAAGATCGGCGAGTACGTCGCCATGGGGCTGAAGCAGTATTACCAGATGCGCCGGCCCGCCCAGGTCTATCCGCTGATCATGCCGCTGATCGACGGACCCG
>DATHNU010000615.1:0-2961 GCA_035485695.1 Reyranella sp.
CAGCATGTTGTTGAAATCGTGGGCAATGCCGCCGGTGAGCTGGCCGACCGCCTCCATCTTCTGCAGCTGCATGACCTGGCTTTCGGCGGCGCGTCGTTCGCCGATTTCCTTCGCGAGCTGGGCGTTGCTCGCCTGCAGTGCGATGAGGCGGCGGCGGCTGTCGTAAAGCGTCAGGCCGCCCAGGACGATGACGAGAAGCGTGCTGCCGATCATCGCCCCCTGCCCGAATTCGTTCAGCGATGCAGCTCGGGCCGTTCGCTGCTCGAACAGCCGCCGTTCCTCCTCGCTCATGCCTGCGAGGGTGCCGCGGATGCGCGCCATCGTCTCCTTGCCACTGTCATTGTTGACGATCGCGAGCGCTGCATCCGGCCGGTCGGCCACCCGCAGGTCGATGGTCTGCTGAAGCTCGCCGAGCTTGGTGGCGATGTCGGCCTTGAGCGCCGTGATCGCGCGCTGCTGCACCGGGTTCGCCGCGGTCGCGCCCGCCAGCCGATCGATCGCAGGACCGAGTTCGCGGCGCGCCGCGACGTAGGGATCCAGATAGCTCAGCCGTCCGGTCAGCAGGAAGCCGCGCTGGCCGGTTTCCGCGTCGGTGACCAGGGTCTGGATGCGGTTCAGCTGCCCGTCGATTTCCAGGGTCTGCTGCACCTGACGGGCCGCTTCGTCGCGACGCACCGACAGGAAAGCCGCGGATAACGCGGCGATCAGCAACAGCAGAAACCCCAGCACCAAGGGGAGCAGGGAGCGAAGGGGCTGCACGCCGATCATCACGCTAGGTTGTAACGAAAAACTCGCTGGAAGCGAAAGGACTTCGGGAGAGGCAGCGGGGCTGCTCAGAGAAACTGCTTGACGGCGGCGATCGCGACCAGGGCGCCGATGGCCATCACCGCGCTGCCGAGCGAGATCACGCTGAGCGCCCGGCCCGGCGAGAGGCGGCCCATCGATGCGGCGATCCAGAAGAAGGGATCGTTGACATGGCAGATGGCCATCGAGCCCGCGCCGACCGCGGCGGCGGCGAGCGCGCGGCCCGACGCGCTGTCGAGCCCGAGCGCCGGCAGCATGGGCTCGATCATGCCCGAGGCGGTGAGCACGGCGGTCAGCGAATTGCCCTGCATGGTCTTGACGATGGCGGCGGCCAGGAAGGGCGTGAGGATACCGAAGCGGGGATGCAATGCGTATTCGGCCAAGAGCTCGGCCATGCCGGTTTCGTCGAACACGCGGGCGAGCCCGCCCGAGGCGCCGACCGCCAGCAGCAGCGGCGCCCAGCTGCGCCCGGCCAGCGCCGACGGCTGCCAGCGGCCGGCAAACAGCACGCCGAGCGTGATGGCGATGACCGCCAGCATCAGCGGCTTGCTGATGCCGATATAGAATTCACGGGCGCCGCCCTTGCCCAGCGGCTCGCTCGGCATCTGCGCCACCGACTGCACGATCAGCAGCGCGATCGGTATCAGGACGGCGAGCCACGTCCAGTCGAGCCAGCCGCCGACGGCGGTCGAGGGGAGTTGGCGGGCCACGGACCACCAGCCCAGCAGGGCCGCGATCGCGGCCAGGGGAACCGCCACCGTGAGCATCGCCGTGTTGCTGGCCTTCATCACCGAGGCCGTCGCCACCGCGAGCGGCGAAGGCGCCACCAGGGAACTGACGGCCAGCAGGGTGAGCGCGAGACCCACCGCACGGCGCGGCGCGTCCTGGCCCGCCGGCTGCAGCAGGGCGAGGCCGCCGGTCGCCGAGGCGCCCAGCCCCGCCAGCGCGCCGACAAGGGCGGATGTCCCGGTGCCGAGCGGCTGGCGCAGCACCAGCGCCTGCACCAGTGCGCCCGCCACCACCAGCAGGCCCGCCTGCTCGAGCGCCGCGGTAAAGCCCAGCCCGAACGCCTTGCCGACCGACTGGAAGGTCATGTCGGCCGCGATGCCATAAACCACCACCGTCGCCACGATGGCGAGAAAGGCTGGCAGGTGCAGGCGCTGGATCAGCAGCACGATTGCCACGACGGCGATCGGCACGAGGAGGGAAGCGAGCAGCATGGCAGGGCGACCTTAGAACAGATTTCGTCCACATCCATGGCGCGATCGGCAACCAGTCAGCTCGTGTCATGCTCCCTCTCCGCCGCGAAGCGGGGAGAGGGCGGGGCCCATTGCGAAGTAATGGGAGGGTGAGGTGGTGTACGATACGAAGGTGATGTCCGTTGAGAGGTCCATGACCCACCTCACCCTCCCCGCGCTTCGCGCGGGTCCCCTCCCTCTGCCCTCGCTGCGCGGGCGGAGAGGACTTCTGATCACTCTTCTCCTGCTTCTCCTCGCCGCGCCGGCAGCGGCCGAGCAGCTGGTGCGCATCGACGGCAAGACCTTCATCGCACCGGACGGACGGCCGCTCAGCATCAAGGGCATCAGCCTCGGCAACTGGCTGATGCCCGAGGGCTACATGTTCAAGTTCGAGGTCGCCAAATCGCCGCGCCAGATTTTCTCCGCCTTCGATCGCCTTCTGGGGCCCGAGCGTGCGGCGTCGTTCTGGACGCAGTTCCGCGACACTTACATCGCGCGCGACGACATCCGGTTCATCAAGTCCGTCGGGTTCAATACCGTGCGCATCCCGCTGCACTACCACCTGTTCACGACCGACCAGGGTGAGATGACGGGCGAGGGCTGGGCGCTGCTCGATCGCGTGCTGGGATGGGTGCGCGAGGCCGGCCTCTTCGCCATTGTCGATCTGCACGCCGCTCCCGGCGGGCAGACCGGCATCAACCATGACGGCGGGCCGGGCTATCCGCTGATGTTCTATGTGCCGCGCGATCGCGCGCTCACGGTCAAGCTGTGGCGCGCCATCGCCCAGCGTTACAGCGGCGATCCGGCGATCCTGGGCTACGACATCCTGAACGAACCGATCGCGCCCTATCACGACACGGCGACGCTCAACATGCGGCTGGAGCCGTTCTACAGGCAGGTGACCCAGGCAATCCGCGAG
>DATHNU010000616.1:0-3254 GCA_035485695.1 Reyranella sp.
GTGGGCCGGCGGGAAGCGCAGGATGCGGTCGTAGAGTTCGTAGCGCAGCCGGCGCAGCATGCGCTCGCCCATGCGGCCCTTCTGGGTGTTGATGCTCTTCTTGAACTGGCCGTTGATGATCACGGCGCCCAGGAAGACGAAACTCATGGTAATCAGGTAGGTGAGCTGGTCGACCTGGAAGCCCTCGAACAGGCGCAGCGTATGGCCATGGAAGATGGCCGACAGGTCGAGCTCGAAGGCCAGGAACGGGATCGTCGTGTGCTGCTTGAAGGCGTTGCCCTGGATGCCGTTGTTGACGATCGACTTCGGCACGGTGAGCGACATGAAGTAAAAGACCTGGGCCAGCACGACCAGGCTCAGGATGACGAGCTGCTCGTGCCGGCTGTGCCGCCAGATATAAGTGAACAGATTGCGCTGCATTGGAATCCGTGCTGCCGGCCCTCAGCCTACCCTATATTCGATCAGTCCGTTGATTACATTCGACATTTAGTGTCCGCCCGCGGGGGTGGCGCGGTCCTGCCGATGTGGCATAGTCCGGCCGAAATCACCGGTCGGGGCAGGAGGCGCTTCGGCAACGGGGAGACGCATCTCATGCCCGCAAGCAGCCGGTCCAAGCGTGTGCTGCTCTATAGCCACGACTCCTTCGGTCTTGGCCATGTGAGCCGCTGCCGCACCATCGCCAATGCCATCGTCGAGGCCGATCACTCGGTTTCGGTGCTCATCATCTCGGGCTCGCCCATGATCGGCTCCTACGAGTTCCGTTCCGGCATCGACTTCGTGCGCGTGCCGGGCGTCGTGAAGCAGATCGAGACCGGCGAATACGACTCGGCCAACCTCAGGGTCGGCGTCGAGCATACGATGGAAATGCGCACGCGGATCATCCGCGACACCGCCGACATCTATCGCCCCGACCTCTTCATCGTCGACAAGGAGCCGACCGGCCTGCGCGGCGAAGTCGTGCCGGCGCTCCATCTGCTCAAGGAGCGCGGCACGCCGCTGGTGCTCGGCCTGCGCGACGTCATGGACGATCCGGCGGCGCTCGCCCAGGAATGGGAGCGCAAGAACGTCGTGCCGGCGCTGCGCGACCTCTACGACGAGATCTGGATCTACGGCCTGCCGCAGATCAACAAGCCGTTGACCGGCATCGCGGTGCCGCCGTCGGTGCGGCACAAGATGTTCTATACCGGCTATCTCTATCGCGATCTGCCGCTGCACAGCGACATCCCGCACGAGATCGCGGAGATCGACGGGCCGTTCATCCTGGTTACCGCCGGCGGCGGCGGCGACGGTGCCGACCTGATCGACTGGGTGCTGGCGGCGTACGAAAGCGACCCGCACATTCCCTACGGTGCGGTCATTGTGTTCGGCCCGTTCATGTCGGCGACCGAGCGCGAGGCCTTCAAGGAGCGCGCCGCGAAGTTCCGCAACATCCGCACGCTCACCTTCACCAACAATCTCGGCGCGCTGATGCAGCGCGCTGCGGGCGTGGTCGCGATGGGCGGCTACAATACGTTCTGCGAGATCCTGTCGTTCGACAAGAAGGCGATCATCGTGCCGCGCACCAGGCCGCGGCTCGAGCAGTTCATCCGCGCCCGTGCCGCGCGCAATGTCGGGCTGATCGAGATGCTCGACGCCGATCGCGGCCGCGATCCGCACGCCATGGCCACGGCGCTGCGCCAGTTGCCGCAGCAGGGCCTGCCGAGCGATGTCGTCGTGCCGGGCCTGCTCGACGGGCTGGGCAATGTCCTGCGCCTGGTCGCCAAGCAGCTCGCCCATCCTCACCGCGGCCCGGCGGCGCTCGAATCGCTGGATCTCTTCGCCGACGCCCCTGCCGTCGATCCGGCCGCCTTGCCGCCGGCGCGCATCAGGACCTGATCACCGGGCATTTCATGTCGTCGTCTATCACCGAGCGAGGGCACGCGCGTGTCGCGGTCATCCTGAAAGGCTGGCCGCGCCTGTCGGAGACCTTCATTGCCCAGGAGATCGCCGGCCTGGAGGCGCGCGGCGTGGTGCTCGAAATCTGGTCGCTGCGCCGGCCGACCGATAAGGCCCGCCATCCCGTGCACGACCGCGTGGCTGCCCGCACGGTCTACCTGCCGGAATATCTCAAGGACGATCCCCGTCGCGTGCTGGCGGCCTGGCGCAAGGCGCGGCGGCTGCCCGGCTACAAGGCGGCCTGGCGAAAATTCCTCGCCGACCTTAAGCGCGATCCCTCGGCCAATCGGCTGCGGCGCTGGGGCCAGGCGCTGGTCCTGGCGGCCGAGCTCGCGCCCTCGGTCGAGCGGCTCTACGCCCATTTCCTGCATACGCCGTCCTCCGTGACGCGCTACGCCGCCACCCTGCGCCAGCTGCCGTGGAGCGTCTCGGCGCACGCCAAGGACATCTGGACCAGCGAACCCTGGGAGGTGACGGAAAAGCTCGCCGACTGTTCCTGGCTGGTCACCTGCACCGCCGCCGGCCTGCACCGGCTCAAGGAACTGGCGCCACGGCCGGAACGGCTGAAGCTCGTCTATCACGGCCTCGACTTCGGCCATCTGCCACCGCCGCGCGGGCCGCGGCCGCGGCGCGACGGCTCGAACGCCGCCGATCCCGTGACCATTCTCTCGATCGGCCGCAAGGTCGAGAAGAAGGGATACGACGATCTTCTGGATGCGCTCGCCAGGCTGCCGCCCGCGCTCCATTGGCGCTTCGAGCATGTCGGCGCCGGCGAGCTCTCCGATACTCTCAAGGCACAGGCAGTGGCGCTTGGCATTGCCGATCGCTGCACCTGGCATGGCGCCCAGCCACAGAAGGCGGTGTTCGCCGCCCTGACGCGCGCCGACCTGTTCGCGCTGGCGAGCAAGAAGGCCGCCGACGGCGACCAGGATGGCCTGCCCAACGTGCTGATGGAGGCGGCCCATCAGGGCCTCGCCATCGTCTCGACACGCGCCGCGGCGATCGGTGAATTCATCACCGACGGCGACAACGGATTGCTGGCCTCGCCCGGTGCACCCGACGAACTCGCCGCGGCCCTGGCCCGCCTGGTGGGCGATCCCGACCTGCGCCAGCGCCTGGCGAGCCGGGCGAGCGAGATCGTGCGCACGCGCTTTTCCTTCGAGTCAGGCGTCGACTGGATCACGACGGCACTCGGACAGCCGCCCGTCGCGGATTCCATGACATCCGAGGCCATGGTGCCTGAGGCCCTGTTATCTGAGGCACGGGCCGCGGAGTGACCGACATGCGGGTGCTGTTGCACACGCCGCTCAAGCCACCGG
>DATHNU010000617.1:0-4698 GCA_035485695.1 Reyranella sp.
CGCATCGAGATAGTTTGCCAGCAGGTCGAGGTTGGCCTGGCCGACGCACTTGGGAAAGACGATGCCGTCGGGCCGGCCCTGCATGACGACGGCGAGATCGCCCAAGGTCAGGCCCGTGTCGAGGGCGTTGACGCGCACATAGAGCTTGGGGCCAGCGCGGTTGGCGCCCCTGAGGTAGGCAAGCGCCATGTCGCGCGCGACCTTCTTGCGATCGGCGGCGACGGAATCCTCAAGGTCGAGGATCAACCCGTCGGGGCCGGATAAGGGGCCCTTGGCGAGCGCGCCGAGATCGGCCATCAGATCCTCGCCGCCCCAGGAATGGCCCACCAGGCGTGCATGCCTGGCCGGCGCGGCGGTGAGCGCCAGCACGGCGGCGGCGCTCTCGGTGGCGATGGTCAGGATCCTGGTCGCGCCGGCCGCGATGCCTTCGCGCGCTTCGAGCGCATCGAGATAGTTTGCCAGCAGGTCGAGGTTGGCCTGGCCGACGCACTTGGGAAAGACGATGCCGTCGGGCCGGCCCTGCATGACGACGGCGAGATCACCCAGCGTCAGGCCGGTGTCGAGGGCGTTGACGCGCACATAGAGCTTGGGGCCGGTGCGGTTGGCGCCCCTGAGGTAGGCAAGCGCCATGTCGCGCGCGACCTTCTTGCGATCGGCCGCGACCGAATCCTCGAGGTCGAGGATCAGCCCGTCGGGACCGGATAAGGGGCCCTTGGCGAGCTTGCGCTCCGAATCGGCGGGGACGAACAGGAAGGATCGCATCGGTTTGCTCTCAGCTCTTGGATTTCTCGGCGATGCCGATCGTGAGGTCGACGGTGAACTCTTCGAAATACAGCTCCGCCATCTTCCTCCCCGCGAAAGTCCGGTCCTTCTAGCACAGATGGACGTGCCATGGACGCTGAGCGATCGCCATCGTATCAATGTCGCCACACGACGAAACACCGGGACGGGAGCGTACGACATGCGCGCGATGCTGAGCGAAACACCGGGCGGCCCGGAAAGCCTGAAGCTGGTCGAGCTGCCGTCCAAGCCGCTGGGCAAGGGGCAGGTCCGCGTCGCGGTCCGCGCCGCGGGCGTCAATTTCCCCGACACGCTGATCATCGCCGATAAGTACCAGTTCAAGCCGCCGCGCCCCTTCGCGCCGGGCCACGAGATCGCAGGCGACATCGCCGAGTTGGGTGAGGGCGTCGCCGGCTACAAAAAAGGCGATCGCGTGATCGGCATGATCGGCCATGGCGGGTATGCCACCGAAGCCGTGGTCGATGTCGGCCAGCTCCTGCCGATGCCGGACAATATGAGCTACGAGGACGGCTCGGCCTTCACCATGACCTACGGCACCTCGTACTACGCCCTGAAGCAGCGCAGCAGCTACAAGCCCGGTGAAACCCTGCTGGTGACCGGCGCCTCGGGCGGCGTCGGGCTGACGGCGGTCGAGCTCGGCGCGCTGATGGGCCTGAAAGTGATCGCAGCCGTCGGTTCCGACGAGAAGATGGACGTCTGCCGCAAGTACGGCGCCACCATGTTCGTCAACTACGCCAAAGAGAAGATGCGCGACAAGGTGAAGGAGCTCACCGGAGGCAACGGCGCGGACATCATCTACGATGCCGTGGGCGGTGACGCTTTCGACGAGTCGGTGCGGTGCATCGCCTGGTACGGCCGCCTGCTGGTCGTGGGATTCGCCGCGGGCCGCATCCCCTCGCTGCCGGCCAATCTGGCGCTCCTGAAGAGCTGCGACGTGCGCGGCGTGTTTTACGGCGCCTGGCGCGGTCGTGAACCGGCCGAGGCGCGCAAGAACTTCGACGAGCTGCTGAAGTGGTACGACGAGGGGAAGCTGAAGCCGCACATCTCCATGCGTTTCCCGCTGGAGAAGGGCGCCGATGCCATGAATGCCCTGCTGTCGCGCAAGGCAACGGGCAAGGTCGTGCTGACGGTGGCGTAAGGCCTGCCAATCTTTTTCCTCCCCCGTCGTACGGGGAAGGCTGGGGAGGGGGAGAGCCGCACCGCCGGTCTTGAAAATTGCAGATCTGAAATATGCGAGAGCTTCGACTGCGGCCTTCCCCTTCCGGCCCTTCCGGCCACCTCCCCGGTGGGACGGGGAGGAAAAGAAATGAAGGAGGAAATCATGGGTAGGCTGGCGGGCAAGATCGCAATCGTGACAGGCGCCGCATCGGGGATTGGCGCGGCCTCGGCGAAGCTATTCGCCGACGAGGGTGCGCAAGTCCTGGCTGTCGACCGGCCAGAATCGGCGATCGAGCAGGCCCATGCCGGCAACAACGCGGTCGCGGCCTTCGCCTGCGACATCACGGGCGACGACGCCCCCCGCCAGATCGTGACCGCCGCGGTCTCGCGGTTCGGCGCCATCGACATCCTGTTCAACAATGCTGGCGTGAGCGGCCGCGCCTTCGTCGAGGAGATGACCGACGAGCACTGGGACCGCGTCAACGGCGTGAACGTGCGGGCGATGTTCCGGATCTGCCGCGAAGCCATCCCGGCGCTCAAGGCACGCGCCCGGGAAAAGGGGCGGGCGCGCATCGTCAATACCGCTTCGGTGATGGCGTTCGACACCGACTATGGACTTGCCGCCTATTGCGCCTCCAAGGCCGGCGTCGGTGGCCTCACCCGCACCCTGGCGCTCGAGCTCGGCAAGTTCAACATCACCGCCAATTATGTCTGTCCGGGCGCCATCTACACCGGCATGACCCGCACCAATTTCGACAATCCGGAAATTCGCGCGGTGTGGGAAAAGAAGGCGGCCTTGCGCCGGCTCGGCCAACCGATCGATATTGCCCGCGGTGCGCTCCTGCTGGCCTCGGACGAGGCTGACTTCATCACCGGCCACGAACTCGTGGTCGACGGCGGGCTGACGCTCAGAACCTAGGATCAACGCTGCATGGCCAATATCCATTCCTTCGCGGCCGACTACAGCGAGGCGCGCGACAAGTTCCTGGCGGCGGCCCGCGTCGCCGGCGCCACGACCTGGCGCTATGACAATCCGCGGAAGGGGCCGCGGGGTGAGGCCCTGTCCACGGATGTGGCGCGACTGGGCTCCGACGATGCGTCGAAGATCATGGTCACGATTTCGAGCACGCATGGCGTGGAGGGTTATTGCGGCTCGGGCTTCCAGGTCGACTGGCTGGCCAGTGTCGGCGCCGCCGGCTTGCCCAAGGATACGGCGGCGGTGTTCGTTCACGCGATAAATCCCTACGGCTTTGCCTGGACGCGGCGCGTGACGGAGGAGGGCAACGATCTCAACCGCAACTACGTCGATCACAAGAAGCTCTATCCGGTGAACGAAGGCTATCTCGAGATCGCCGACGATCTCGTGCCGGCGGACTTCAGCGACAAGGGCATTGCGGCGGCCGATGCACGGCTCGCCGCCTACCGCAAGAAGGTGGGCGACGTCGCCTACTTCCGTGCTGTGTCCGCCGGCCAGTACAGCCATCCCGACGGCATGTTCTACGGCGGCGGCGGCCCGGCCTGGTCGAACCGCACCCTGCACGCCATCACCGACAAATTCCTCAAGGGCCGCAGCGACGTGGCGGTGGTCGACTTCCACACCGGCCTCGGCCCCTACGGCTATGGCGAGCCGATCACGCACTACGACATCGACACGCCAGCGTCGCGCCGCGTGCGCGGCTTCTGGGGCGAATCGGTGACGGAGTCCAAGCGCGGGCAGACTGCCTCCCAGGCGCGTGATGGGCTCGGCCATTATGGCCTCAATCGGGTGCTGACCGAGCCCGAGACGCGCCTCACCATGTGCACCCTGGAGTACGGCACGTTCGATCGCGAGAGCGGCCAGAAGGCCTTCCGGGCCGATCATTGGCTGCACAAATACGGCGATCCGCTGGGCCGGGAGGCGGGGCCGGTGCGGGCGGCGATGCGCCGCCAATTCTATCCCGACACCGACGACTGGAAGGAGGCCGTGCTGTTCCGCGGCCACCAGATCGTGCGCCAGGCCATCGCCGGCATCCAGCGCGGGGCGCCGTGACTGCCGTCATCCCGAGCGAAGCCGCCCCCTCATCCAAGTTGGGGGGCGATGTAGTCGAGGGACCTCCTCTTGCCGCCGAAGCACCAGAACAGGCCCCTCCACTGCGCCTCCCTTCGGCTTCGCTCAGGGCAGGCGCGGAGCCTGTTCCGAGCGAAGTCGAGGGGCCCGGCACCGGTTGGGATGTCGGAAGTTAAATGCGATAGCCCCAGGGATCTCTGGGGACAATCGCCCGCGAAAAGCCATACGTCGCGCAACCGATGCTGCTAGAAACCCTCCCCATGCGTGCTCTGGTGGCGCTGCTCGCGTTCGTGGTCGTGACAGCGCTCAATTTCCTATGGTGGTCGTGGCCCAATCGGCCGGTGGAAATCGCCGGGTGGACAACCGCGCCACTGCAGAGCGTGTCTTTCGCGCCATACCGGCCGGGCCAAAGCCCGCTCACCCGCACCTTCCCGACGCCCGACCAGATCGACGACGATCTGCATCGCCTGCAGGGCAAGGTGCGCGCCGTGCGGACCTATTCCACGGGCGAGAATCTCGAGGCCGTGCCGCAGCGCGCCGGGAAGTACGGGCTGAAGGTCTGGCACGGCGCCTGGCTCAACGACAACGAGAAGGAGAACCTCGAGCAGGTCAACCTGCTGATCGATCACGCCAACAAATACAAGGACACGATCGAGCGGGTGATCGTCGGCAACGAGGTGCTGCTGCGCAAG
>DATHNU010000618.1:0-7645 GCA_035485695.1 Reyranella sp.
CCGCTCCGCGCAGGAGCCACTGTTCCGCGCCAGCGTGGGCACGCTCGATCCGCTCGCCCATGTCGACTACGCGGCGAGCCTCGGCCTTGCCGGCGTGCAGTACGCGCTGGCGCGCGGGCGGCCGACCGACGAGCAGGGCGCGGTCGGCGCCGCCCTGGCGCGGCACGGCATGGAAACCGGCTGCGTGATCTACACCAGCTTCGACAATATCCGCCGCCCTTTGTGGGCCGATGCCGGCTCGTCGGCGCGCGAAGCCCTGGCCCGGGAACTGACGTTGGCCTTCGAGACGGCAAGCCGCGTTGGCTCGTCCAACATCGCCGTGCTGAGCGGCATCGATCCGCACGGCAACGCAAAGGCGCAGCGCGCCGCCTTTGTCGACAATTTACGCTGGGCCGCCGAGCGGGCCGAGAAGGCCGGCGTCGTGCTGCTGCTGGAGTCGGTCGACCGCGCGCGCCTGCCCGACATGCTGCTGCACCACATCGCCGACGCCCGCGAAATCGCCGCGGCCGTCGACAGCCCGGCTGTGCGACTGATCTTCGATACCGGCCACGTGCAGGCGATGGATGGCGATGTCGTGCGTCACCTCGAGGCGGCCTGGGACCGGATCGCCATCGTCCAGCTGGCCGACACGCCGGGCCGGCTCGAGCCGGGCAGCGGCGAGATCGACTTCGGCGCCGTGCTGGGTGTGCTGAAACGGCGACGCTTCCGCGGGCTGGTCGAACTGGAATTCGGCTGGTCGGTACCCGGGATCGAGACGGAGCAGGCCTTCATCGAGCGCCTGCGCCGGCTCGATGCCGCTGCCTGACGAATTGGTCCGCCCGGCTACGAGGCGAGCTTGAGCAGCTCGCGCACGGTCTGGCCTTTGCCTGTCGGGATGCCATGGTGCGGCACCACCGCCCGCCAGTTGGTGTCCTGCGCCACATTGACGTCCGGCGCGCCGACATCGGCCACGTCGACGCCGACGCCGACCGGATCCTGCCCCTTCTCGAGCGCCCGTGTCGCCTCGAGCAGCCGCTGACGCACGCGGACCACCGCCCGGTCCGCCGGGACCAGATGCTCCTTGCTGCGGTCGAATATCGGGCCCATCGACAGCGCGATGATGGCGTCCTCCTGCTCGACACCGGCGAAGCCGGTCCAGTTCTCGCGCAGGCGCGCACGATCCTGGCCGAACCGATCGGCCCAGGTCGCCTTGAAGTCGCAATCGTCCTCCGACCAGTAGCGCGGATCGTCGAGACCCATCAGCGCGATCATCTTGGCGCGGTCGACCGGCGCCTTGCCGTGGATGACGATGAAGGTGTTGGTGCTCTCGTCGTCGGCCGGCGTCTCGAACACGGTGAAGTCGAGCGACGGCGCCGGGATGATGCGTGTCGAGGGCATGATGAACGGCACGATGCGCACATTGATCGCGCCGCTGCCGTCGCCCGCCTGACGGAAAGCCGCGTAGTAAAAGCCGAAGTCGGTGTTCTCCGGATCGAGCGTCGGGGCGTTGTCGTCGATGGTCAGCGCGGCCGGATTGGTCTCGTCGGTGCTGCGCTGCACGGCGTTTTCCATCCAGCCGGGCCGCGCCACGTTGCTGTGCAGGATGCCGACATGGGAGCTGTCGAAGCCGCCCTCCAGCAGCTGGAGATAGTTGGCTTTGGTGTTGACCCGCAGGATCACGCGGTGATCGTGGGCGGCATCCATGAAGGCGTAGCGCGTGAAGGCCGGCACCTTGTCGGCCGGGCCCAGATAGGCCCATACCAGTCCACCCTCTTCCTGCACCGGGTAGGCGGTAGCCTTCACCCGCTTCTTGAAGTTTTCGTCCCGGTTGTTGGGCGTGTCGAGCAAGGTGCCGTCGACGGCGAACTTCCAGCCGTGATAGAGGCAGCGGATACCGCAGTCCTCGACGCGGCCAATCGCCAACGACGCCCCGCGGTGCGGACAGAGCTCCTGCAGGACGCCCACTTTTCCGTTGCTGTCGCGGAACGCCACCAACCGCTCGCCCAGCAGCGAAACCCTCAGGGGATCGCTGTCGGGCCTGGCGATCTGGGTCGAGACGCACACCGGCAGCCAGTAGCGACGGAAAACCTCGCCCATCGGCGTCCCGGCGCCGACCCGACAGATCCTCTCATTGTCACTGCGTGGAAGCATGGTTCACCTTCCTGGGTTCCAACATCTTCCATGGAAGACGATTGGCGACGCTTAGTCAAGAGGGTTCATGTGGCGAGAGTCAGCCGTCAAAGCCGACCCTGCCTGGCAAGCTCGGCGCGGATCTCGCGGATCCGCCGCTCGCCTTTGGCCAGCGCCTCCGCGCTGGTGTGAACCGAATAGTAGCCCAGCACGAGATCGTGAGGATGCGGCACCGCCGAGCCCAGCATGAACTCGGTGTCCGTCTCGGCCACGAACTCGACCGCGCCTTCGCCCGGCGCGAAGACCGCCAGCTCGCTCCGCCTGACGCGGTCCGGCGTTCTGACAGCGCCGTTGCCGACGGCTATCCAGAGCACTTCGTGCCCTGCTGGCGGTATGTAACGCCAGCGCTCGCCGGGGGCGAGGCGGACGGCCAGGTAATTGATCTCCGACGGCGATTCGATCGCGCTGGTCGCGCCGTCATAGGAGCCGAGCAGGACACGCGCCGGCCCCGCCTTCGGCACGTCGTCAGCCCCTTGATACACGCTGATCGATGGTCCGAGCTCGAGATGCGGCGGCAAAGCCACCCAAAGCTGGAAGCCGCACACGCGGCCGTGCTCGCCCGCGCCACCGCCGTGCCACACGCCGCAACCGGCCCGCATCCACTCGATACCACCCGCCGCCAGCAGACCGCGGGCGCCGTTGGTGTCTTCGTAGCGGGTGCTGCCCTCGGCCATGTAGGTCAAGGTCGCGATACCGGAATGGGGGTGCAATCCGAAGCCGCGCGACTCCCGCCCGTGGTTGTCGAACAGGTCGACGAAGACGAACGGCTTCAGCACCTCGCCCAGGTCGCCCGGGCTGGCCAGCCGCGTGATCGGGCCATGCGTCTGGCCGGAGGTGCGATGGATGATCGGCCGCAGAATTCCGACATCGTGAACAAGCGAGTCCATGCTGGTCTCCTGAGCAAAAGTGAAGAGGGCGGCGATCAGGCGGCTCGCGCGACGTTGGTCGCCTGGGCGCGGTTGTCGATGCTGAGGGCTCCCGCGCCGAACGCAACGATCTGCAGCAGTCCACCCGCGATCATGACGTTCTTGAGGAAGTGGATCATCTGGTTCTGGTCGGCGAAGTTGCTGTGGAACGACACCGCCGTGGCGAGCGAGAACAGCAGCAGCACTGCCGCGACAAGGCGAGTCTTGAAACCGGCGATCAGCAGGAGGCCACCTCCGAGCTCGACGGCCACGGCGGCGGCGTAAGCCAGCGGCGGCAAGGGCAATCCCACGGCGCCGATCATCTGGGTCGTGAGCCCGTAGGCACCGAGCTTGCCGAGGCCGCTCAGGGCGAAGGGAAGGCCGAGCAATACGCGGCCGGCGAAGGGAAGATAACGGGTGGCGTCCATGGCATTGCTCCTTGCTGCGGCGAAGTCAGGCGGCGGCGACCAGTAGGAACTCCGCATCTTCCTCGGCCGTGATAGTGAGGGCGCCCTCGTCGGTGGCGGCGATGCCATCGCCGGGCGCAATCCGTTGCCCGTTGACGCGGATCACACCCCGGGCGGGCGCGACATAGGCGTGCCGGAAGCGGTCCAGCGCGTGCGTGACAGACGTTCCGGCAAGAAGAGTCGCGCCCATGACCCGTGCGTCGGCGCGGATCTGCAGGGACTCGGTGTCATTGGGGTCGCCGCTGGCGAGCGCGATCAGGCGCCCTGCCCGATCTGCCGTGGGGAAGCGGCGGCTGTCCCAACGCGGTTCGCCGCCGCGACGGCTGGGAAGCAGCCAGATCTGGAACAGCTTGAGCGGGTCTTCACCGTAGTTGTGCTCGGCATGACTGATCCCTCGTCCCGCGCTCATCACCTGGACGTCGCCTGCCACGGTGTGGCCGACGTTGCCCGCGCTGTCTTCGTGCGTGACAACGCCTTGGCGGACATAGGTGACGATCTCCATGTCCGTGTGGGTGTGATGGCCGAATCCGGTGCCGGGGGCGATCTCGTCGTCGTTCCAGACCACGAGGGCGCCCAGCGGACCATTCGCGCGGTTGCCCTTCGCCGATACGACGAAGTGGTGGCGCGCCTTGAGCCAACCGTGATCGCCTCGATCGAGCGTGTCCTTGGATCTGAGCTGCAACATCACCATTCCTCGGCTGCGGGCATGGGCGCCGCT
This sequence comes from Reyranella sp., assembly GCA_035485695.1. Lineage (GTDB taxonomy): Bacteria > Pseudomonadota > Alphaproteobacteria > Reyranellales > Reyranellaceae > Reyranella. The sequence goes on from DATHNU010000618.1 coordinate 4,260, forward strand.
GCGTCCATCGCCTGATAATGCGACCGGGAAGGCTGATCGATAATATCGAATAGTCCGAACGAGCCTTGCGGCAATTCCGAACAAATATCTCGCGTCGAATTGTTCTGTAATCCCGCATAGCCTGTTCCGACTATTCCGGCTTATGCACTGGCGGCCGCGGGCCCATCTTCCGTTGCGTCACAACACGGAGATCCCCATGAGCAACGTCCTCCTGATCCATTCCAGCGTTTTCGGCGAGAAGTCCCAATCGCTGGGCCTCGCCCGCGACTTCCTGAAGCGCTATCCGCATCGCGCGTTGGTCGAGCGGGCGCTCGCCCCGCACACCATGCCGCATCTCGACGCCGAGACCTTCGCTGCCATGGGCACCGACGCCGGCGCCCACGACAGCCAGCAAAAGCAAGCGGTCGCCCTGTCGGACGAGCTGATCGGCGAGCTCGAGGCCGCCGATACGATCGTGCTGGCGGTGCCCATGTACAATTTCTCGATCCCCTCGACCCTGAAGGCCTGGATCGATCACGTGGCGCGCCGCGGCCGCACCTTTCGCTACACCGAGAAGGGCCCCGAGGGCCTGCTCAAGAACAAGAAAGTGTTCGTGCTGGGAGCCCGCGGCGGCGTCTACAGCAAGGGCACGCCCTATGCCGCCTTCGACTTCCAGGAGCCGTATCTCAGGACGGTGCTCGGCTTCCTTGGCCTGACTGACGTGACCTTCGTCCACTTCGAAGGGGTGGGCATGGGGCCGGAAGCGGCGAACGCCAATCGGAGCAAGGCACTGGCCCACGTCGAGCGCCTGACCGGCGGAGAGGTCGCCGCCGCGGCCGCTTAGCCTAGGCGCGCTTGTCGCGCTTGCGCAGGAAGTCCACCAGCACCTTGAGCGCCGGCCTGATCTGCCGGCGGCTGGGGTAGAATAAAAAGAAACCGGCAAGAGGCGGCTGCTGGAAATCGTCGAGCACGGTGACCAGGCGCTTGGCCGCGAGGTCTCGCTCGACCGAACTGCGCGGCATCTGCAGCAGCCCCGCGCCTTCGAGAACCGCCTGCATGGCCATCCGATCGTCGTTGACGATGAAGCGGCCCTCGACCGGCACCTCGACGACGCGCCGGTTCACCCGCAGGCGCCATGAGATGAGGGCACCGCTGCCGAAGCGAATCCGGATGCAGTCATGCTTGGCAAGCTCGTGCGGCGTCTGCGGCCTGCCGTGCCGGGCGATGTAGGATGGCGCCGCGACCGTGACGACCGGGACTTCGTCGCTGACGCGCACGGCGATCATGTCGCGTTCCAGCCGCTCGGCGTGGCGGATGCCGGCATCGAAGCGGCCGGCGACGATGTCGGTCAGGGAGCTGTCGGCGGAGATTTCTACGCTGATCTCCGGGTAGGCGACGAGAAAGCGGCTGATATTGGCTACCAGACCCAGCGAGGCGACCGGCGGCGCAACGGTCAGGCGCACGGTGCCGGCGGGCTTGTCGCGAAAATCGTTCACCAGGTCGAAGGCGTCGCGGTAGTCTTCAAGGACGGGCCGCAGCCTCGCCAGCAGACGCTCGCCGGCGACGGTCGGCGCCACAGACCGCGTCGTACGCTCGACCAGCCGGACGCCCAGCCGCTCCTCGAGCTGACGCAGCATCTCGCTGACGCGCGGTGGCGACAGGTTCAGGTACTTGGCCGCCTTGCTGAAGCTCTTCTGTTCGAGCACGGCCACAAAGGCACTGGTCTCGGCAAGACTCGGGTCAACCATCGGCCCTTCCTATGTTCGGCAATCCCGAACAGACGGTTGGCACTATTCCATCCTATGGACGGGATGGCGACTCATGCCTTGACGCATCACGACCCGGGAACCTTAATCGCCGCGACAAAATCAAAGAAAGAGAGTGGGAGGGCATCCATGCAAGCGACGAAATGGTCCCGGCGCGCCGCCATCGCGGCTGCGATGTTGGGCATTGCGACGGGAACGATGCCGGCTCCGGCAGCTGCGCAGGATTTCCCGACCAAGCCGATCACCATCGTCGTTCCGTTTGGTCCCGGCACGGCCAACGACATCATCGCCCGCCAGCTCGCCCAGGACATGATGAGCACGCTGGGCCAAAGCGTCATCGTCGACAATCGCGCCGGCGCCACAGGCAACATCGCGACCGATCTTGTCGCGAAATCGCGCCCCGACGGCTACACGCTGCTGATCGCTTCCATGAGCAACATCCTCAACCAGGTGACGGGCAACGCGAACGCCGACCTCGCGAAGGACTTCACGCCCATAGCCTTCAGCGGCAGGACGCTCTATTCGATGTTCGTGCCCAACGAGCTTGCGGCGAAGACCGTGGCCGACCTCGTCGAGCTCGCCCGCCAGCAGCCTGGCAAGCTCAACTACGCGGGCTATGTCGGCGGCGTGCCGCAGTTCCTGGGCGAAATGTTGAACCGCGCCGCCAAGATCAACATGGTGATGGTCCCTTACAAGAGCACGACCGACGCGCTGGTCGACTTGCTGGCCAACCGCATCCAGGTCTGGTTCACGCCCGTCGCGTCAGGCATTCCGGTCCAGAGCGCCAAGCAGGCCCGCATGCTCGCCGTCACCGGCGAGGCACGGGCCAGCGTGCTTCCCGACATCCCGACTTTCAAGGAGGCGGGCTACCCCGATCTCACCGTCGACGTCGCCTACTTCCTGGTGACGGCGAAGGGCACGCCCCAGCCGATCGCCGACAAGCTCCATGGCGCCATCGACAAGGCGCTGCAGAATCCCAAGGTCAAGGAAACCCTCCTCGCCCAAGGCATCGAGGAAAAGAGGGGCACCCCCAGCGAGCTGGGCGCCTATCTAGCCGGCGAAATCCGTCGCTGGGGCGATATCGTCAAGCTCTCGGCGCCCGCTGCCGCCGGAAAATAGCCGGCATCGTCGAAGCGCGAGGCCAGCCAAGCTGCCCTGGCCGCCGCGAGAGCGAGCGCTCCTGGCGACCGGCGGCGTCGGGGACGCCGGGAGCGCCCGAGCCAAGACCCACGGCCGCCACCACAAATTCCCTGTTCTCAGTTCGAAGGCCTGTTTTGCGTGGCAACAATTCCCTGTTCGACCAGCGCCTTCGAGAGCAACAACCTTAAGTCGCCAGCACAGGAATTTTTCGCGCTTGGCCCAGCAATGGCCGGCTCGAGTTCCTTGCTATTTCCCTGTTAGCAGGGAAATGCCACGGAGAATGGTTCGTGCGCGACTGGCTGCACCGCGGGCGCGCCCGCTGACCTCTCCTCTGCCGGCCGATGCGGAGCGAACAATCACCATGCGGCTCCAGATTCTGCGGTGCGCACGAGCTGCGGCTCTGTACGCGCGACCATGATCCTCGCGCCCTGCCGTTCACGATGTGCAGCTTCTATGCAAAGCCTGCGCAGAGCCATGCAGGAAGCAGGGTCAGTCACGTCT
>DATHNU010000619.1:0-3513 GCA_035485695.1 Reyranella sp.
AACCACGGCTGGCTCAATGCCAACTTCCATTTCAGCTTCGCCGAATACCGCGATCCCAAGCGCGTGCACTGGGGGGCGTTGCGCGTGTGGAACAACGACCGCATCGCGCCCAACTCGGGCTTCCCGCCGCATCCCCATCGCGACATGGAGATCGTGACCTACGTCATCAAAGGCGCGATCACGCATCAGGACCATCTCGGCAACCAGGGCCGTACCGAAGCGGGCCAGATCCAGGTGATGAGCGCCGGCGACGGCATCCAGCACGCCGAGTACAACAAGGAGAATGCCGAGACCGAGCTGTTCCAGATCTGGATCCTGCCCAACAAGGAGGGTGTGCCGGCGCGCTGGGAGACGGTGCAGTTTCCCGCCGACGCGCGCGACGGCAAGCTGGCGCCACTGGCCTCGGGGCGCGGCCATGAAGGCGCGATCCCGCTCTACGCCGACGGCGCGCTCTATGCCGGTACGCTCAAGGCAGGCCAGACGATCCGCCAGAAGCTCGACGGCAAGCCCGCCTATCTCGTGCCGGCGAAGGGCAAGATCGAGGTTTTTGCCAGCAACGGCCAGCCGGTCACAGCCAACGCCCGCGACGGCGTCGCGGTGGTCGACCAGGACGATATCGAGATCAAGGCCATCGAGGACGCCGAGATCGTTCTGGTCGAGACTGACAAGTTGAACTGACGCGTCGTTTCGTGCTCTTCCTTCTTTCGCCTCTCCCCCCCTCTAGGGAGAGAGGAAGGGTGACGGGGCCACGCACGTCGAGTCCCCCCTCACCTGGCCTCTCCCCCTAGCGGGGGGAGAGGAACATGAGCGAGAGGGGGGAACGTCCATGGCCTACAAGGGCTTCGATCTCAGCGGCAAGGTGTCGCTGATCACCGGCGGCAATGGCGGCATCGGCTTCGGCATGGCCGATGCGCTGGCCGAGGCCGGCGCCGACGTCTGCATCTGGGGCACCAACCCCAAGAAGAACGACGCCGCTGCAGAGAAGCTGAAGCACCATGGCCGCAAGGTCCACACCCAGATCGTCGATGTCGGCGATGAGAAGCAGGTCCAGGCAGCCTTCGCCGAGACGCTGAAGGTGATGGGCCATGTCGACAATTGCGTCGCCAACTCAGGCGTCTCGGGCCGCGGCAAGGGCTCGATCCTGGAGATGGACTACGAAGAATGGCGCCGCGTGATGCGGGTCAATCTCGACGGCGTGTTCTTCACTTTTCGCGCCGCGGCCAAGCATATGGTCGAGCGCGGCAAGGGCGGCTCGCTGGTGGCGATGGCCAGCACCGCGGCTATCGAGGGCGCCGCCCGTTCGAGCCACTACGGCGCCAGCAAAGGCGGCGTCACCGCCATGGTGCGCGCGCTCGCCGTCGAGCTGGCGCGCTACAAGATCACCGCCAATTCGATCCTGCCGGGCTGGATCGAGACCGAGATGACCGCCAACGCTTTTGGCAACGAGAAGTTCGCCGGCAACGTCATGCCGCGCATTCCCGAGCGGCGCTGGGGCGTCGGCGCCGATTTCGGGCCGATTGCGGTCTATCTGGCGAGCGGCGCCACCGGCTATACGACGGGGCGCGACTTCGTTATCGATGGCGGCTATACCTTGTTCTAGTCCGAAGCATCTCGGGGAGACGGAGAAATGGTGAAGAAGTTCGCGGCCTGCCTGGCTATTGCCCTGATGACGGCCGCCGTGTCGGCCACCGCGCAGCAGCAACCCGCAAAAGCGGCAGCGACGGCACCGGCAGCGGCGCCCAAGGCCCCCGGCGAGGACCGCTATATCGGCTACTATTATCCCAAGCCGACTGCGACCGAGACCTTCGAATCGTCCATGCAGACGATCGCCGGCGCCGAGCGGGCCCAGCGCATCCAGTTCGTGACCGTGGTGTCGCAGGGCACCATCCAGTCGGCCTATCGCGTGCCCTACGCCGTGTTCGCCAAGGGCGAGAAGGCCGACCGCCTGATCATCGTCGGCCTGCAGCAGGGCGAGCTCAACACCATCTACCGCATGCGCGCGCTGCTCGCCAACATGACGACCATGTCGCGCCTGTCGCCATTCTTCCAGGAGCGCACGGTCGCCGAGGACGCGACTTTCTTCGACCTGCTGAAGCTTTTAGGCTTCCGCGAGCTCACCATCACCGACGGCGAGAAGGCGACGCTTCAGGTGACGATCAAGTAATTCGGATAGCTACTGTAACCCCCTCACCCGCCCTCTCCCCCTAACAGGGGAGAGGAGTTTTGAGTCATGTTCCTCTCCCCGGCTAGGGGGAGAGGTTAGGTGAGGGGGGCGACGCACAGCGTCAGCTCACCGCCGCTTCAACTTCGCGGTGGTACCAGCCCAGCGCCTTTTCGAACTTGCCGAACGTCTGCTGGCTGTTGGCGCCGGTCGGGAAATTGCGCTGGATCGACTCGCCGATGGCGAAGTCCTCGCTGAGGGCGATCGCAAAGAGGTCGACATTGGCCTTCCAGTAGCTCTCCGGCTTCTTGGCCTTCTCCTCCGGACTGACCAGCACGGAGAACTGCATCACCGATTCGTCGGGCGAGACCGGGAAGCTGGTGAACACGCCGCAATGATCCTGGGTGTAGGTCAGCACCGTGTTGGGGAAGAGCTGATAGAGCACGATGGCATGATCGAGGATGCGCCACGTCTCCCTGGGCTGGCCCTCGAGCTCGGTGAGCGTGCGCTTGGCGGCCGCCATGCGGAGGTGGCGGTCCATCCGCTCGTAGGTCGCGATATTGTCCAGGAACAGCGGGTAGACGGTGCCGGGATGCAGGTAGCGGAAGTGGTAGAGCTCGAGGAAGGTGTCGATCACCAGCTTCCAGTTCATGCGCGGCCGGATCGGCTCCGAGCTGTGCAGCTCCCAACCCTGCATGTCCCAGCCTGACAGGTCGACCTGGAGCGCGCCGAGATAGGGATCGATATCGAGGCTCGCCTCCTCGCCATCCTCGAGCGCCGTCGGCACCACCCAGATCAGGCCGTACTTCTCCGCCAGCTTGAGGCGGCGCAGGCCGTGCTTGCTCTTGTCGACGTCGCCAAACGCCGCGCCGTCGGTGATGCCGACCAGGCGGCCGGTGAGATCGTAGCTCCAGCCGTGATAAGGGCAGACGAAGGCGCGCTTGTTCGAACCGCATGGCTTCACTTCGACGCTGGCGCTGCGGTGTCGGCAGACATTCAGGAACGCCCGCAGCACGCCGTCCGTGCCGCGCGTCACCAGGATCGGCTGGCCGGTGTCGTTATGAACGACGAAATCGCCGGGTTTGCGCACCTGGCCCGAGAAGGCGACGACGATGGGATGGTGGCGGAACAGCAGGTCGACTTCGCGCTTGAAGCGCGCGGGATCGTAGTACTCCTCGACCGAGGTATGGCTGATGCCGGGACCGTCGTCTCGCGTGTTGGTACGCACCATGTGCAGCATACGCTCGAGATAGGCTACTTGGTCGGCGTGTCTCATCGCCCTCTCCCTAGATCGCGTTCATTCCTCCGTCGATCACCAGTTCGGTGCCGGTGACGAAGCGTGACTCGTCGGA
>DATHNU010000620.1:0-4052 GCA_035485695.1 Reyranella sp.
ATTGGCCTTCCACGATTTCGGGGCCGGACGGGCGATGGAGGTTTCGGGCGGCAGCTCGTCACGCAGTTCGGTGATGCTGCCCTTCACTGACGCGGTGGTGCCCGAGATCGACGTCGAGGGCGGCAAGGTTTTAGTCGATCCGCCGGCGGGCGTGCTGGCGGGCGGAGAAGCGAAGGAGGCGTAGGACAAGGTGTGGCGCGCGACGGCGCTCTCGCTCTTCCCGGAGATGTTTCCGGGCCCGCTGGGCGAGAGCCTGGCCGGCAAGGCGTTGAAGGAAGGCGTGTGGCGGCTGGAAGCGGTCGACATCAGGCGGTTCGCCAAGGATCGCCATGGCACGGTGGACGATGCGCCCTTCGGGGGCGGCGCCGGCATGGTGATGAAGCCCGACGTGCTGTCGGCGGCGCTTCTGGCGGTCGCCGAGGCGCCCGGGATGGCGGGCGTACCGAAGCTGCTGCTGTCGCCCCGCGGCGCGCCGTTCACACAGGCGCGCGGGCGGGCGCTGGCGGCGGGTCCGGGTGTGGTGCTGGTGTGCGGGCGGTTCGAGGGCGTCGATGAGAGGGTCATCGAGGCCCACGCGCTGGAGGAGATCTCGGTCGGCGATTTCGTGCTTTCGGGCGGCGAGATCGCGGCCATGGCGGTGATGGATTGCTGCGTGCGGCTGCTGCCCGGGGTGATGGGCGAGCCGCTCTCGGCGAGCGAGGAGAGTTTCGAGGACGGATTGTTGGAGTACCCGCATTACACCCGGCCCGCGACCTGGACCGGACCCGATGGAACCGAACGGCGCGTGCCGGAGGTTCTGGTCTCGGGCCACCACGGCAAGGTCGCCGACTGGCGGATGAGGCAGCGGGAAGAAATCACGCGGCGACGGCGACCCGACCTGTGGGCGCGCCGGCGGACCGCAACGAACGAAGACAAGTGACGAAAGGATGGATGCGATGAACATTCTCGATACGATCGGCCAGACGACCATGGACAAGGTGCAGTCCGAACGGCCGGTGCCGCGCTTCGAGGCTGGCGATACGCTGCGCGTGCACGTCAAGGTGCAGGAAGGCAACCGCGAGCGCCTCCAGGTCTATGAAGGTCTCTGCATCGGCCGCAAGAACGCCGGGGTGAACTCCGCCTTCACGGTGCGCAAGATCAGCTTCGGCGAGGGCGTCGAGCGCGTGTTCCCGCTCTACAGCCCGAACATCTGGGAAATCGAGGTCGTGCGCAAAGGCGTCGTGCGCCGCGCCAAGCTCTATTACCTGCGCGACCTGCGCGGCAAGGCGAGCCGCATCGCCGAGGACGTCGAGGCCCAGCGCGAGCTGATCGCCGAGCAGGCCGAGGAGGCCGCGAAGCGGCCCCGGCGCGAGAAGCTCAAGAAGGAAAAGCCCAAGGCCGAGGGCAACGTGCGCGCCGCCAAGGGCGGCGCGGGCAAGAAGTAGGCGCACCATGGCGTTCCGCAAGAAGGCGCCGCCGCCGCCTCCCCCGCCGCCGCGCACCCTGTTCGAGAAGATCTGGGATGCCCATGTCGTCCATCGCCAGGACGACGGCACCTGCGTGATCTACATCGACCGCCACCTCGTGCACGAGGTGACCAGCCCGCAGGCCTTCGAAGGCCTGCGCATGGCCGGCCGGCCGGTCCGCCGGACCGATGCCACCATCGCCGTGGCCGACCACAACACGCCGACCACGCCGGTCGGCGAGGGCGGCATGGACGAGGAGTCGCGCATCCAGGTCGAGACGCTGGAAAAGAACGTGGCCGAGTTCGGCGTGCCCTATTTCAGCATGGAGGACCCACGCCGCGGCATCGTGCACGTGATCGGCCCCGAGCAGGGCCTGACCTTGCCGGGCATCACCCTCGTGTGCGGCGACAGCCATACTTCCACGCACGGCGCCTTCGGGGCGCTCGCCTTCGGCATCGGCACCTCGGAGGTCGAGCATGTGCTGGCCACCCAGACGCTGATCCAGAAGCCGGCCAAGAACATGCGCGTCGCGGTCGAGGGCAACCTACCGCTGGGCGTCACGGCGAAGGACGTGATTCTGGCCATCATCGGCAAGCTCGGCACCGCCGGCGGCACCGGCTATGTGATCGAGTACGCCGGCCGCACTATCCGCGAGTTGTCGATGGAAGGCCGCATGACGGTCTGCAACATGTCGATCGAGGCGGGCGCGCGCGCCGGCCTGATCGCGCCCGACGAGACGACCTTCCAGTATCTCGAAGGCCGGCCTTACGCGCCCAAGGGCGGCGCCTGGGACCTGGCGCTGGGTCAATGGCGCCGGCTGCCGAGCGACAAGGGCGCCAACTTCGACATGCAGCTCGATCTGCTGGCCGCGGACATCCCGCCGATGGTCACCTGGGGCACCAGCCCGCAGGATGCGCTGCCGATCACCGACGTGATCCCCGATCCGGCCAATGCGCCGGACGAGAATCGCCGCGAGGCGTGGGCACGGTCGCTCGCCTATATGGGCCTGACGCCGGGCACGCGTCTGGTCGACGTGCCGATCGATCGCGTGTTCATCGGTTCGTGCACCAACGGCCGCATCGAGGACCTGCGCGCCGCCGCCGAGATCGCGCGTGGCCGCAAGGTGGCGGCCAACGTGTCGGCCATGGTCGTGCCGGGCTCCGGCCTGGTGAAGGCCGAGGCCGAGAAGGAAGGCCTCGACAAGATCTTCATCGAGGCGGGCTTCGAATGGCGTATCCAGGGCTGTTCGATGTGCCTGGCGATGAACGCCGACCGGCTCGAACCCGGCCAGCGCTGTGCCTCGACCTCCAACCGCAACTTCGAGGGGCGGCAGGGCCGCGGCGGGCGCACCCACCTGGTGAGCCCGGCGATGGCCGCCGCCGCGGCCATCCGTGGGACGCTGGCGGATGTGCGCGACTTCCAATAGCTGACCCCGAACGGGCGATGCTAACCTTCGGGCGGTGCAGCGATGCACCGCCCGATTGCTTTTGGGGGAGAAGGCCGCCGTGACGAATGCACCGCCGCCGCCTGCCTGGCCCGACCGGCAGCCGGTGGCTAGCGCCGAGATCGGCCGGCCCGGCGGTTTCTGGATCCGCTTTGTCGCTTACCTGCTCGACGCCTTCATCGTGTCAATCGCGGCCGGCGTCATCGTCGGCATTTTCATCGCGATCGTCCTTCTTTCCGACCAATCAATCGACGACAGCAATGATTCGCTCTTCATCATTGGCGGTGCCATCGTCATGGTGCTGGCCTTGATCGTGATCAACTGGCTCTACGAGGCGCTGATGACCAGTTCGCCGCGCGGCGCCACCCTCGGCAAGATGGCGTTGGGACTACGCATCGTGCGGGCCGATGGCGCGCAGCTCTCGTTCGGTCGGGCCACCGCCCGCCATTTCCTGAAAGTCATGATCACGCCGCTGGTGCCGCTGGCCATCGGTTACCTGATGGCCGCCTTCACCGCGCGCAAACGGGCGTTGCATGATTTTCTGGCCGACACGCTCGTGATAAGATCGATCTGACGATTTCCATCGGGAGACCGCCATGGCCAGCGTTCCAACCTCGGGTTCCGCCCCGCCGCCACCCGTCTGGGATGCCCGCCCGGCCGGTCCCGACCGTGTCGCCTATGGCGGCTTCTGGATCCGCGTCCTGGCCTACCTGATCGACGGCATTCTGCTGACGATCGTCTACGGGATCGTGGCCAGGCTGCTCGGCATCGATATCTTCGAATCCGACTGGAGACATTACGATCCGCTGGGCAACCTGCTCTCGCTGGTGATCGGCTGGCTCTATTTCGCCCTGCTCGAAAGCTCCGAGCGCGGCGCCACCGTAGGCAAGATGGTGATGGGGTTGCGCGTGGTGACCAGCGATGGTCAGCGGCTGAGCTTCATGAACGCCACCGGCCGGTACTTCGCCAAGATCCTCTCGGCCATCATCCTGTGCATCGGCTTCATCATGGTCGCCTTCACCGACAAGAAGCGCGGCCTGCACGACATCATCGCCGGCACCCTGGTGATCAAAACCCGCTGAATCGGGCTTTTCCGGACGCGGCCCGGACGCGGCTTGACCGGGCCTGCAAAAGCCCGTTTATTCCGGCGTTTCGCGAGGGAA
>DATHNU010000621.1:0-2233 GCA_035485695.1 Reyranella sp.
CGCCCTCGTAGCCGCCTTGGCGCTTGGCATAGGCGGCCTCGCGCCCGGTGCCATCTATGCGGCAGCCCCGCGCGCGGCCCCGGCACCGTGGGCGGTGCCGCCGACCCTCGGACTGGTGCAGCAGGCAAGCAATCTCGGCCAGTTCGCGGGGCCGGTCGCCCTCGGTCTGTGGGTCGATCGCCTCGGCTGGCAGGCCGCGCCGGCGATCGTGGCGCCGGTGGCTTTGATCGGGTTCGCCAGCGCCCTGGTCCTCCGCCGCACCCTCGCGATCGACCAACACAGGTAAGAGAGAGGAATATGGAAACGTTGCTCGCCGGCCTGGCCTTTGCGGTGTTCCTTGTTGCGCAGACCGCCGCCGTCGTCGCGGTCCAGGCCGCCAAGAACGATCGCCAGTCGCCGGCCTCCGGCGCGATACGACGCGACCGCGGCGCCAGCGTGATCTGGGATTCGGCAAATTGAGCCGCGTGGCCTCCCAGCGGACACAAGGAGCATAGTCCGTTGCTCGTCCAAAGCGTCGCTCAACTCACCCTGGCCGGCGGCGTCGCCCTGATGCTGGCATTGGTGACGGCAGGTGCCGCGAAGGGTCTGATCGGCGTCGGCATGCCGATCGTGGCGATGCCTCTGGTCAGCCACATCATCGACCTGCCGGCAGCGGTCGCCCTGCTGTCCATTCCGCTCGTGCTCAGCAACCTGCGGCAAGCGATCGAAGGGGGTGGCACCGCAGCGGCACTGCGCCAGTTGGCTCCACTCCTGATGGGGTTCTGCGTCGGGATCGTGGTCGGCGTGAAGGTGCTGATGTCACTCGACGATGCCTTGATGAAACCCCTGGTCGGCTGTGCGCTGCTGCTGGCCGGGCTCTCGGTCGTGGCCAAGCCCGACCTCAAGCTGTCGCCCGCAGGAGAAAGGGTCGCCGGACCGATCGCCGGTGCGCTGGGCGGCGTGTTCGGCGGGCTTGCCGCGCTTTCCGGCCCGATCGTGTTCGTCTATCTGCTCGCGACTTCGCGCGACAAGAATCTCTTCGTCAAGCACGCCTCCCTCTACCTCGTTTTCGCCTCGGCGGTGCTGCTGCTGGTCATGGGTAGCTACGCCCGCATCACGCTGGCCGATGCCGGCGTCTCCCTCGTCTCTGTGCTGCCCGTCATGCTCGGCATGGCGCTGGGCGCCAGGATCCGTCCGCGCGTCCCGATCAGGCTCTTTCGCCTCCTGATCCTGCTGGTGGTGTTTGCCAGCGCGATCGATCTCATCGTGGCGCCTCTCTTGAAGTCGCTCGCGTGAGGCCGTCGGCGCGCCTTGGGCTGACCATCGCCCTCGCCGGATCGGCGGTCGTGCGCGCCGTCCAGGCCGAGCCCCCGCCGGCGCGGCCGGCGGTAACAGTCGAGGCCGTACTGCCAGGGTGTCGCTCGCTCGTCGCGACTGAGGGAGTTCCCACATCCAGCGAGGCCGGGTTCTGCAGCGGCCTGATCGACGGCCTGCTCTACCTCGGGGGGATGATTCCCACGGACTTCTGCTTTGCCGTGCCTTTCGACATTCCGCACGATCGCGTCGTGGCAGCCATCGTGGACGAGATCGAACCGATCTATCCGTCGGTCAGGCAGCAGCATTTCAGAGCGCTGGCCATCGAGGTCCTCGAGTTCAAGTGGCCCTGCCGCGTGCAGGCGCGGACGCTCGACCGAGAATGATCTGCTCGGCCACTGCCGCACCGCCGCGATGGAGCGCGAAGGCTGGCGTGTCCTGCGTTTCTGGGCGAACCATGTCGTTCAGAACCCGGAAGGGATCTGGACCGAGATTGCGCTGGTGCTGGGTGACGGCGGGCAGCCCCCTCACCCAGCCTCTCCCCCAAGGGGGAGAGGAGCATGAAAGAGACAGCCTAGTTAGTGCCGCGCGCCCTTGCGAATGAGCTTGCCGGGCAGGTTGCCGGTCGGCTCGTTGTCGCGCAGCAGCACCTGGCCGTTCACGATCGTGGCGCGCATGCCGTCGGCCTTCTGTAGCAGCCGCTTGGCGCCGGCCGGCAGGTCGCACACGACCTCGGGCATGCGCGGGCCGACGGTGGCCGGATCGAACACGACGATGTCGGCGGCCATGCCCTCGCGCAGCAGGCCGCGATCGTGGAAGCCGAACTGGGTGGCGTTATCGCAGGTGATGAGCTTCACCGCCTCCTCGAGCGTGAAGGCCTGCTTCTCGCGCACCCAGTGGCTGAGCAGATGGGTCTGCAGCGAGCTGTCCATGATCTGCG
>DATHNU010000622.1:0-2098 GCA_035485695.1 Reyranella sp.
CGCCGCCCTTGTACTGCACCACGGTGAGCGGAACGCCGAGCGCCTCCTGGAACAGCATGGCGCAGAGATGTGTGACGCTGCCCATGCCGGCGGAGGCGACGGTGAACTTCTCCCCGTTGGCCTTGGCGTAGGCGACTAACTCGGCGAAGTTCCGGGGTGCGAAGTCCCGGCGCGCCAGGATCATCATGGGCGCCTCGGCGAACACGCCGATGAATTCGTAGGCGGCGAGAGGATCGAAGGCGAGCTTCTTGTAGAGCGCCGGGATGGTCGACATGCCGATGTGATGCAAGAGCAGGGTGTAACCGTCGGGCTTGGCCCTGGCCGCCTGCAGGGAGCCGACCGTGCCGCCCGCGCCGCCGACATTCTGGACGAGCACAGTCTGGTTCAGCCGTGTCTTCATCCCCTCGGCGAGCGTGCGCGCCAGGAAGTCGGTGGCGCCGCCCGGCGGGTAAGGCGTGATCAAGGTGATGGGATGGCTGGGATAGACGTCCTCGGCCGCCGCCGGGAACGCGGCAAAGATAGCGAAAAGCAGAGCCGCGATGCGGCGCATCGGTTTCCTCCTTCGTCTTCTTGGTGCCGATGCTGGGCCACGCCGTCGGTCTTTACCAGCGCCGCGAACGGCGTAAGCTCGGCCGATGAAGCTCGACCTACCGGATCCCCGCATCGGCGCCATCGCCACCGACGTCGACGTGCGCGCTCTGTCCGATGCCGACTGGAACACGCTCTACCGGGCCTGGCTCGACGGCATCGTGCTGGTGGTGCGCGGCCAGACGCTCACCATGGAAGAGTTCCTGGCCTACTCGCGCCGCTTCGGCCGGCTGAAGCCGCATCGCGTGCGCAAGACGCGGCATCCCGACTATCCCGAGCTCACGCTGATGGGCGTGGGCACACGCAAGCCCGACGGCCAGGTCAACCAGGCGATCTACAATCGCGGCGGCGGCTGGCACACCGATTCGCCGTGGGACACCGAGATCTGCAAGGGCACGCAGCTCTACGGCATCGCCATTCCGTCGCGCGGCGGCGACACGCTGTTCGCCAGCATGTACGAGGCCTACGACTCCCTGCCCGAAAGCCTGAAGAAGCGCCTCGAGGGACTGCAGGCCGAGCACGCCTATGGCGGCCGCCTGCGCAAGGGCTTCGAGCTGCTGGAGCCGGAAGACCAGCGCCGGCCGCCGGCCGTGCATCCCGTCGTGCGCACCCACGAGGAGACCGGCCGCAAGTCGCTCTATGCCAACCCGACCCACATCCTGCGCATCCAGGGGCTGGGCGATTCCGAGAGCGACGCGCTGATCGCCGAGCTCACCGACCACATGGTGGCGACGCCGGCGCAATACCGGCACAAATGGCAGAAGGGCGACATCGTGCTCTGGGACAATCGCTGCGCGCTGCACTCGGCGACCGGCGGCTACCCGATCGAGGAGCCGCGCATCCACTGGCGCACCACGATCATGCAGGAAGCCGGCGAGGCGCAGAAGGCGGCTTGAATTGCCCCCGTCGTACGGGCGCGATTATCGCATGTGATAACTCACCGTCGTCTCGAGCGGAGCCGCTCGAAGAGCGGCCACGTCGAGAGACCTTCTTCTCTCGACGATAAGCCGCTTATTGCGGAGAGAAGGTCGCTCCGCTTCGCGCTGCCTCGCAACACTACCGGGCGTCGCAGGCGCTCAGGGCAACGTGGGCGGTATAGGCTGCCGTCAGGCAATCGGCGCGGTTGCGGTAGGCGCGCGCGCTGAAGTTCGCCGGTGCGGCCGGTGCGTTCGCCGTCAGAGCCTGCCCAAGCGGGCCTTTCAACTCCCAGTCAGCGCGGACCATGCAGGGAGAACCGATGCGCCGGAAGTTGTTGTACATATCGCGCTGTTCGCACAGCACCTCCTTGGCGGCCCGATTGTTTCCTGCCTTGTAAAGCAGCGCGGCCGTCTGCAGGCTGGTGAGCCCGCGCGCGTTGGCGTTGTCGGCCACTTGCACATTGGCCAGGTAGCACTTCAGCAACTCATCCTCTCGTTCTCCGATGCAGGCGCCATTGGCGCCGACGGCGTTGTTGCCTTGGCCGACACCGACACTCGCCACGCCGACGCTACCCGTGCCGGTGCCCACGCCG
>DATHNU010000623.1:0-3416 GCA_035485695.1 Reyranella sp.
GGAACTGGATCGACAGTAGGATGGTGAAGATGTCGGGCGCCAGATAGGCGATCTTGTGCGCGAACAGCGCGCCCGTCAGCCCCATCAATGCCGCCGAGTAGGCGAAGGCCATCGATTTGTAGATCGCCAGGTTGACACCCATCGACTGGGCGGCGATCTCGCTGTCGCGGATGGCGATCCAGGCGCGCCCGGTGGGCGAGCGCAGGAGGTTGCGCGTCAGCCACAGGGCCAGCACGAGGAAGAACAGGCAGAGGTAGTAGAACGACCGGTCGTCCTCGAAGGGCACGCCGAAGATGACGGGCTTGGCCACCGGCATGCCGGCGAAGCCGTGCGTCACCGACTCCCAGCGGCTGAACACTTCCTGGATGATCACCGCGAAGGCGAGCGTTGCGATGGCGAGGTAGATGCCGGTCATGCGCAGCGCCGGCAAGCCGACGACGAGGCCGCTGGCCGTCGTGATCAGTACCGCCAGCCCCACGGAGGCGACCCAGGGCACGCCATGCTGCAGGAAGAAGGCATGGGCATAGGCGCCGATGCCGAGGAACGCGGCATGCCCCAGCGAGACCAGGCCGGTATAGCCGACCAGCACCATCAGCGAGATGCCGCCGATCGCGTAGATGAACACCCAGGTCGTCTCGCCGACATAGTATTCGGAGAGCATCACTGGCAGCGCCAGCGCCGCCAGGGCGAGCAGCCCGTACCAGGCGGCGGAGACCCTGTCGCGGAACAGGCGAATGTCCTGGTTGTAGGACGTCTTGAATTGGAATCGCATGGCCCGCGCCTACACTTTCTTGCGCGTCATCATGCCGAACAGGCCCTGTGGCCGGACCGCCAGCATGATCAGCAGCACGATATAGGGCGCCGTGTCCTTGAAGCCGTCGGGCAGGGTGGCGCCGGCATAGAGCTCGATCAGGCCGATCACGATGCCGCCGACCAGGGCGCCCGGGATCGAGCCGAACCCGCCCAGCACGGCCGCCGCGAAGGCTTTCAGCGCGACGGCGAGACCCATGTTGATGTCTATCAGCGTCACCGGGGCGAGCAGGACGCCTGCTGCTGCCGCCACGCCGGCCGAGATCGCCCAGATCAAGGAGAAGATCATCTTCACCGGGATGCCCATGTAGTAGGCGGCGAGCTGGTTCTGCGAGGTCGCCTGCATGGCGACGCCCAGGCGCGTGTGATTGAAGAAGGCGTAGAGCGCGCCGCACAGGACCAAGGTGCCGACGATGATCGACAGGTACTGGTGGCTGAGCGTGACGCCGCCGACCTGAGTGACGCCGCCGAATGGCGTCGGCAGGGTGTAGATCTCCGAGCCCCAGGTGACGCTGGCGAAGGTGCGGAACATGGCGCCGAGCCCGATCGTCAGCATGACGACGGCGAACTGCGGCTGGCCGATCACCTGGCGCAGCACAATCTTGTCGAGCAGCGCGCCGAAGGCGCCGATCGTCACCACGGCGATGGCGAAGGCGAGCCAGTAGTCAAGCCCCCACCAAACCACCGCCATGTAGGCGACGAAGGCGCCCAGCATCAGCAGATCGCCCTGGGCGAAGTTGACCAGCTCGGTCGCCTTGTAGATCAGCACGAATCCCAGCGCGACCAGGCCGTAGATGCAACCGACTGCCAGCCCGTTGAGGGTGAGTTGAAGAAAAATAACCAGTTTCCGTCCCCTGCAGCCGAGCGGTCTCGCGCCGCTTCGTTGCCTGCAAATATGAACGGCTGTTCAGCGCTGTCAACGCGCTATGCGATGATCTTATAAAGTGTAACAACCGGGTCGAAGGAGGCCGCGATGGCCGTTGTCGATTCACACAAGCCGCATCTGCTCGATTTTGTCCCAACGAGCCCGTTCTACAGCGAAGAACACGAGGCCTTCCGCGACACCGTCCGCCGCTTCGTCGACCGGGAAATCATGCCCCGTGTCGACCAGTGGGACGAGGCTGAGGAATTCCCGCGCGAGCTTTATCGCAAGGCCTCGGCAGCAGGGCTGCTACAGCTCGGCTTCCCCGAGGAATACGGTGGCGTGCCGACCGATCTTTTCTTCGGCATCATCAGGGCCCTGGAGATGGCGCGCCACGGCAGCGGCGGGGTGAACGCCAGCCTCAACAGCCACACGATCGGCTGTCCGCCCATCGCCGCCCTCGGGCCGGAATGGATGAAGCGCAAGGTCCTGCCGGAGGTGCTGGCCGGCGAGAAGATCAGTGCGCTGGCCATCACCGAGCCGTCGGGCGGCTCCGACGTCGCCAGCCTGAAAACCACGGTGCGGCGCGAGGGCGACCACTACGTGGTCAACGGCTCCAAGATGTTCATCACCTCGGGCATGCGCGCCGACTACTACACGGTGGCCGTGCGCACCGGCGGTCCGGGCGCGGGCGGCGTCTCGCTGCTGCTGATCGAGCGCGACCGCGAGGGCTTCGGGCGCACCAAGCTCAAGAAGATGGGCTGGTGGGCGTCCGATACCGCCCAGCTCTTCTTCGACAATGTGAAGGTGCCGGTGGAGAACCTGATCGGCGTCGAGAACAAGGGTTTTATCGGCATCATGCTGAACTTCAACCAGGAGCGGCTCGGCATGGCGGCCGGCGCCTGCGGCTACGCCAGGGTCTGCCTCGACGAGGCGATTGCCTATGCCCGGGAACGGCACACTTTTGGCAAGCCCCTGGTCGCCAACCAGGTGGTGCGCCATCGCCTGGTCGACATGGCGATGAGGATCAACGCGGTGAAATCGACGCTCGAATTGCTGGCGTGGCGCGTGGGCCAGGGCGAGAAGCCCGTGGCGGAGATCTGCATGCTGAAGAATCTCGCGACCTCGACCCTGGAATTCTGCGCCAACGAGGCCATGCAGGTCTTCGGCGGCGCGGGCTACCTACGCGGCGCCAAGGTCGAGCGCATCTATCGCGAGACCAAGGTGATGTCGATCGGCGGCGGCTCGGTCGAGATCATGAAGGATCTGGCGGCGCGGCAGATGGGGCTTTGAGCTTTTACGGCGACACCTCCGACTGGAACGCGCAGCCTGTTGGATTCACAGTTCGCTCAGGGTCCTCTCCGCCGCGAAGCGGGGGAGAGGAAGGGCCCCATTGCGAAGCAATGGGTAGGTGAGGTGGTGGCCGATAAGCACGGGATGTTTCTGGTGCGAGCGCCGCGGCCCACCTCACCCTCCCGCGCTTCGCGCGGGCCCCTCCCTCTCCCCCCGCGATGACGCGGCCGGAGAGGGCCTCAGACGCGATGTGTGAATGCGATAGACTGCTTGGGGAGCGAGAGTAGGAGTAAAAGATGACCGATCCATCCTCCAATCCGCTAGCCGACCGCGAGCAGCGTCTGGCGCTGTTCCAGATGTGGTTCTCCGACACGATTCCCCACAGCAAGGCGCTGGGCATCAGAATCATCGACGCGCGGCGGGGCTTTGCCTCGATGCGGCTCGACTGGCG
>DATHNU010000624.1:0-7228 GCA_035485695.1 Reyranella sp.
ACCGAGGACACGAACGCCGCGAATACCGGAGCTGCCGAACCGCTTTCAGCAAAGAGTTCCGGATGGATGAAGTCCAGGCCGTAGAACGGATGGCCCTTGTTCTCGATGCGGCCGAACATATGCGTCCCGCAGACCTTGCAGGCGTGCCGCTGGATCGTCTTCGAGGCATCGATGATGTGAAGCTTGTCGCCGTTCTCCAGAACGGTGACGTTGTCGCGCGGCACCACCGCCACCACCGAGAAAGTGGCTCCAGCCGGTTTCCAGCACTGGGTGCAGCCGCAGGCGTGATTGTGGGCGACATCCCCCTTGACGCCGACCTTCACCGGCTTGTCCTTGCATTTGCAGACCAGCGTTCCGCCGGCAAAACTGCCCGAACCCTTCTTTACGCCGTTATCTACCGATGGGTGGATATGAACAGTCATAGGCCTATCCTCCTTGTGTTTGACGCTTGTTGTGGAACGCGACGTTGACCCTAGAACACGACGACCGAGCGGATCGACTTGCCCTCGTGCATCAGATCGAAGCCCTTGTTGATCTCCTCCAGCTTGAGAACGTGGGTAATCATCGGATCGATCTCGATCTTGCCGTTCATGTACCAGTCGACGATTTTCGGCACGTCGGTCCGGCCCCGGGCGCCGCCAAATGCCGTACCCTTCCAGACCCGACCGGTGACCAATTGAAACGGCCGCGTGGCAATCTCCTTGCCGGCTTCCGCCACCCCGATCACGACCGATACGCCCCAGCCGCGATGACAGGCTTCCAGCGCCTGGCGCATCACAGTGGTATTGCCGGTGCAGTCGAAGGTGAAATCGGCGCCGCCATCGGTCAGCGCGACCAGATGCTGGACGATATCGCCATCGACCTTCTTGGGATTGACGAAATGGGTCATGCCGAAGCGGCGGCCCCACTCCTCCTTGGAATCGTTGAGATCGACGCCGATGATCTTGTCGGCACCCACCATCCGCGCGCCCTGGATCACATTGAGGCCGATGCCGCCAAGACCGAACACGATGCAATTGGCGCCGGCCTCGACCTTGGCGGTGTTGAGGACCGCGCCGATGCCGGTGGTGACCCCGCAGCCGATGTAGCAGACCTTGTCGAACGGCGCGTCCGGCCGGATCTTCGCCACTGCGATTTCCGGCAGCACTGTGAAGTTCGCGAATGTCGAGCAGCCCATGTAGTGATGCAGCTTGCGGCCATCGAGCGAAAAGCGCGAGGTGCCGTCGGGCATCACGCCCTGGCCCTGGGTCGCACGGATCGCGGTGCAGAGGTTGGTCTTGCCTGAGAGGCAGGATTTGCACTGGCGGCATTCGGGCGTGTAGAGCGGGATCACGTGGTCGCCCTTCTTGAGCGATATGATGCCCGGCCCCACGTCGACCACGACGCCCGCGCCCTCATGGCCGAAGATCACCGGGAAGAGGCCTTCGGGATCGCCGCCCGAGCGCGTGAACTCGTCGGTGTGGCAGACGCCCGACGCCTTGATCTCGACCAGCACCTCGCCGAACTTCGGCCCGTCGAGATCGACGGTTTCGATCTCGAGGGTCTTGCCGGCTTCGTAACAGACTGCCGCCTTTGTCTTCACGCGCGTCCCCCTGAACTCAGGGGGCGAAGCCTAGAGCAGGGGAGGCAGCGATGCCACCTGACTCGTTGCGCGAAGCGAAAGACGTGTGCAGCCGACCCTTCGAGACGCCGCACTTCGTGCGGCTCCTCAGGGTGAGGTGAAAGCGTCGCAACAATTCGACCTCATCCTGAGGAGGCCGCGCAGCGGCCGTCTCGAAGGATGGGCAACACATTGGCCTTCGCTTCCCGATACTGCTGCACCAACCGCCGGCAAAGCTCGGCTGCCGTCGGAACATCGTCGATGTTCCCCACGCCGTGACCCGCCGTATAGATGTCCTTCCAGCGCTTCTTGTTCTCCTGCGCCGCCACGATCTTGCCGGGCAAGGTCGTGCGCAGCACGTCGAGGTCGACGCCGGCGGCCAAAAGGCTGGGCGTCAGCCAGTTGGCGGGCGCGCCGTCGATCGAGGCGGTGAGGAAGACGTCGGTGGCGCGCGTCTTCAGGATCATGTCCTTGTGCGCCGCCGCCGCCATCGCCTCCTGGGTGGCGATGAAGCGCGTGCCGATATAGGCGAGGTCGGCGCCCATCGCCTCGGCGGCCAGCACGTCGCGGCCGGTGGTCTGGCCGCCCGCCAGCACGATGGCGAAGTGATCGCCCAGCTGGCGCACCTCGTTCATCAAAGCGAAGGGGTTGATCGTGCCGGTATGGCCGCCGGCCCCGCCCGCCACCGCGATCACGCCGTCGACGCCCGCTTCCAGCGCCTTCTCGGCGTGGCGCCGGTTGGCGATGTCGTGCAGCGCCACGGCGCCCCAGCCATGGATGCGCTTGATGGCGTCACCGGGCGCGCCCTTCGAGGTCAGCACCACCGGCACCTGGTATTTTTCTACCAGCTCGAGATCGCCGGGATAGCGTGGGTTCGACGGATGCACGACCAGGTTCACCGCCCACGGCGCGGGCTTTTTGCCGGAATCCTCCAGCCGTTTCATGCCGTCCTGCATCTCGTCGAGCCAGGCCTGGAATTCCTCGCGGCTGCGCGTGCCGTGCGCCGGGAAGCTGCCCATGATGCCTTCGCTGCAGCAGGCGAGGGTCAACGCCGGGTTGGAGACCAGGAACATCGGCGCGGCGATGGCGGGGATCGCCATACGCTCCATCAGCTTGTGCACTTCGGCGCGCGCCATTTCAGATCTCTCCAATCGTGGGCGTCGTCGACGTCACGCCCGCTTCCTTCAGTTTCGCCAATTCGGCGTCGCCATAGCCCAGGAGTTCGCGCAGCACTTCATCGGTGTGCTGGCCGAGATCGGGGGCGGCGCGCTCGATGGTGATGCCTTGGCCGTCGAGCCGGTAGGGCAGGCCCTTGACCAGGCCGCCCTGTTCGTCGCGCACCAGGCTGACGCCGGCGAGGCTGGTGTCGCGCAGCAGGTCGGCGCCGTCGTTGCAGGGCGCGGCGGCGATCCCGCGTGCGAGCAATGCCGCCACGGCGTCCTCGCTTTCGCGGTTGGCGCAGAACGAGTCGAGCGACGGATCGGCCGCATCGAGCGTGACGGCGATCCAGCGCCCGTCCTGGCAGCGATAGGTGTCCTGCTGAGCCACGCCTTCTTCCCGGTTGCCGCGCGGGCCGAGCGGGCGCGCCGGATCGGCCGAAGCGGCCAGAATTTCCTCGCCCAGGGTAAAGGACGCGACCTCGCGCTGGGAGAAGTCGAGGAACGCGCCGGCACCGCTGCGGCGCGCCTCCATGACGGCCGCGATCACGATGCCGGTAGCGAACAGCGACACGATCTGGTCGGGATAGTTCACGTCCATGCCCGAAATGCGCGGCTCCTCGCCCTCGTAGCCGGTGAGCGAAGCGATGCCGCTGGTCGCGTCGAGCGTGCTGCCAAACGACACGTTCATGCGCTCGGGACCGGTATTGCCCTGGCTCGAGATGGCGGCGAAGACGATGCGCGGATTGACCGCCTTCAGCGCGGCGTAACCCAGGCCCGCACGATCGAGCACGCCGCGCCGGAAGTTCTCGACCACGACGTCGCATTGTTTTGCCAGATCGCGAATGACGCGCTGGCCCTCGGGATCCTTGAGGTTGAGCGCCAGGCCACGCTTGTTGCGGTTGGTGAAGCGGAATTGCGGCGAGCGATTCCACCAGCCGTCCGCGTTGTCGGGCTTGCCGACGACGCGGAAGGGATCGAGATAGGCGCCTGATTCGATCTTGATCACGTCGGCGCCGAGATCGGCCAGCATGGCCGAGGTGTTGGCGCCGGCCGTCAGTAGGCCGAAATCGAGCACGCGCACGCCGGAAAGGGGACGGCTCATGCCGCGAGCTCCGATCGCGCGATCTCCGGCGCCGGCCGCGGCGCGAACGATCGGCCGTTCCACTGCACGGGCAGTTGCGGCATCAGGAGCCTGCCCAGTGCGGGGTGTTTCATCTCGGCCAGGAAGGAGCGGGTCACGTATTGCTCGGATTCGAGCAACTCGGCCGGCGAGAAGATCGGGCCGAACGGCACGCCCTTCGATTGTGCCATCGCCTGGATCTCGGCGCGTGTCTTGTCGGCAAACCACGGCGTGATGATGTCGTAGAGCTCGGCAATGTGCTTGCGACGGCCGGCGCGCGCGGCGAATTTCGGATCTTCCAGCCGCTTGTCGCCGATCAGCGCCCGCGCCGCCGGCCACTGCGTCACGGTGTAGACCACGGCGACGTGGCCATCGCGGCAGGGCACGATCTGGAATTCCGAGGCCTTGCCCTCGCGACCCGGCGAGGTGCCGCTGGCGGCGGCACCCGAAGCCGCCTTCCAGTTCACCCACTGCATCACTTCGGCCAGCGACACGCGCACATGAGGCGCGCGCTGGCCGGCGTCGCGTGCGGCGAGCGCAGCGGCGAGGCCGGTGAAGGCGGTGAGGCCCGCAGCATAGGACGCCTGATGTCCGGCCAGCTTCAGCGGCTTGCGCTCGGGCTCGCCCACCATGTGCATCAGCCCGCCCAGCGCCTGGAGGGCGAGCCCGCTCACCGGCCGCGCCGCGGCATCCATTTCGACGGGAAAGGCGGCGATCTCGATCGGCGTCGCGCGACCGCGGCGCAGCAGCGGCGCGACCGATGCCGGCTCCTCGAACAGGCAGGCATCGGCCTTGTCGATTAGCCGCGCCAGGCCGGCGCGGCCCGCTTCGGTTTGAAGATCGAGCATCAGCGCGCGCTTGGAGGTGTTGAGGAACTGGAACAGCGCGCTTCCGCCCTGCGGCAGCAGCGGCGGCGCGCGGCGCACCGGATCGCCGCCGGTCGGCTCGATCTTGAGCACATCCGCGCCGAGGTCGGCCGCGATCTTGCCCGCGAGCGAGGTCGCCAAGCGCAGGCACAGCGGCACCTTTTCGTCGTTCACCTCGACGACGGTGAAGCGCGCGAGCGGCAGAGGAGCGGCCTCGGTCATCGCGCGATGATCGGCGCAAGGCGTGGCTTCGGTCAATGTCGGGCCCATGCTACCGTCGAGATCAACGGAGGTTTCACATGGCACAGACCGGCAATCACAAGGGGCTGACGTTCGGCATCTTCCTCGCCCCCTTCCATCGGGTCGGCGAGAATCCCACGCTGGGCATGGCGCGCGACATGGAACTGATCGAGTGGATCGACGGGCTGGGCTTCGACGAGGCCTGGATCGGCGAGCACCATTCCGCCGGCTGGGAGACCATCGCCTCGCCGGAAGTGTTCATCGGCGCCGCCATCCAGCGCACGCGCTACATCCGGCTGGGCTCGGGCGTCACGAGCCTGCCCTATCACCACCCGCTGATGGTGGCGAACCGCTTCGTGCAGCTCGACCACATGTCGCGCGGCCGCACCATGATGGGCTGCGGCCCCGGCGCGCTGCCGTCCGACGCCTACATGATGGGCATCGATCCCTCGACCCAGCGCAGCCGCATGGAAGAGTCGCTGGCTGCCATCATGCAGCTCCTGAAATGCGAGGAGCCGGTCACCATGAAGACCGACTGGTTCGAGCTCAAGGACGCGCGGCTGCATCTGGCGCCCTATTCGTATCCGCACTTTCCCATCGCCTGCGCCAGCACCATCACGCCGTCGGGCATGATCGCCGCCGGCAAGCATGGGCTGGGCGTGCTGTCGATCGGCGCCGGCCTGCCGGGCGGTCCCGAGGCGATGGCCAAGCAATGGGCGATCTACGAGGAGACGGCGGCCAAGCACGGCCACAAGGCCGACCGTTCGAAATGGCGCATCGTGGTCAACGCCCACATCGCCGAGGACGACGAGCAGGCGCTGCGCGAGGTCCATGCCGGCGAACGCTGCGAGACCGTGACCTATTTCGAGGACACGCTGGGCCGCCCGCCCGGCCGCTCCGACGATCCGCTGCGCGAGGGCGTGGCGCAGGGCACCACCCTGGTCGGCAACCCCGACACCGTGGCCAAGGGCATCCAGCGCCTGCTCGGCTACTCCAACGGCGGCTTCGGCGGCATCCTGTTCCGCGCCCACGAATGGGCGAATCGCGAGCAGACCCTGCGCTCCTACGAGCTGTTCGCGCGCTACGTCATGCCGCGCTTTCAGGGTTCGCTCGACACCATCGTGGGCTCGAACGAATGGGCGCGCACCAACCGCAAGGACGTCTTCGGCCCGACGGTTGCCGCCGTGAAGAAAGCCTTCACCGATGTCGGCCGCGAGGTGCCCGACGAGTTCCGCTCGCGCACAGTGGGCGCGCGGGATGTCGCGGGCGACTAGGGCAAGTTCCGTTCTGTTCGAATCATGATCGTTGCTGGGAGCGCGCAACTCCAGTTGCGCTCATGCGGTGTCGAGCCACAAGAAACATGCGCCACTGGAGTGGCGCGCTCCCAGCAATGAGCGGACCCAATCGGGATGTCTTCCAGCGATCCGTGGCTCGAGCGTTGGCTGCCGCTGATCGGCGAGCGCGCCGGCGGCCTGGCGATCCTTGAAATCGGTTGCGGCGGCGGGCGCGACACCGAGGTGCTCGCCGGCGCCGGCCATCGCGTCGCAGCCATCGATCTCTCGCCCGACGCCATCGCCAGGGCGCGGGCCCGGGCGCCGCAGGCCCAGTTTCATTGCCAGGATATCCGCGCGGCCTTTCCCGTCGATGCCGCTTGCGTGGTGGTCGCAAGCCTGTCGCTGCACTACTTCCCCTGGCCGGAGACCGAGGCGCTCGTCGGTCGCATCCGGAGCCTGCTCCGTCCGGCAGGCCTGCTGCTCTGCCGGCTGAACTCCACTAACGATCATAATTTCGGCGCCAGCGGCCATCCGCAAATCGACGAGAACTTCTATCTCGTCGACGGCGCGCCCAAGCGTTTCTTCGACCGCGCCGCGGTCGATCGCCTGTTCTCCCCGGGCTGGCGCATGCTGGGCGCCGAGGAACGGACCATCGACCGCTACGAGCGGCCGAAGTCGGTATGGGAAGTGATTCTGGAGAAGGCTCCCTAGAACGTCTTCTTGTCGCCGGGCTGCATGACGATCACCTCGACCGGCGTATTGCCCAAGGCAGCCTTGAATTCCTCGGGCGTGCCCTTGAGGAAGGGGCTGGTGCCGTAGTGCATCGGCATCACCTGCTTGGGCTTGATCCATTGCGATATGGCGAAGGCGGCATCCTTCGGGCTCA
This sequence comes from Reyranella sp., assembly GCA_035485695.1. Lineage (GTDB taxonomy): Bacteria > Pseudomonadota > Alphaproteobacteria > Reyranellales > Reyranellaceae > Reyranella. Next base: position 7,147 of record DATHNU010000624.1, read on the forward strand.
TCACGAAGTGGCCGCCGATCGGGATCAGCACGAGGTCGGGCTTGTAATACTCGGCGATGAACTTCATGTCGCTGAACAGGCC
>DATHNU010000625.1:0-7860 GCA_035485695.1 Reyranella sp.
AGCAGGCAGCCCGCCCCCGATTGCTCGGGGGCGGGCTATAGGTCGAGTGGGGAGAGTGGCATCGCTGAGCGGGGGCAGGGCGATACCGATACCCGACCAATACATTCAAAACGATCCTGGCCAAAAAAAGTTGCGCCGCCTCGCCCAAGAATCTTTTCCAGAGCCTAAGTGTCTGATTTGGCAGACTCTTGCGCCCTGAATTTGGCGCTGAGCTCGCGATGGAGGACGTCGTCGCGCACTCTGGGCAACATCTTGCGCAGCAGCTCGGCGTGGGGACGGTCGGCCTGCTCGGCCTCGGCCAGCGCCTTCAGGAAGGCAGCGATCTCCGCTTTTGTGGCAAAGCCCATATAGGCGTCGTCAACCTCGTGGGCGAGGCAGGCGGGGGAGCTCGGTTCCCTGGGCAGGTCCTGGGGTTCGTCGATCACGCCGGATGCCACCAGCGGCCCGCCAGCACCACGCCGGCCGAGAGCAGCCGCTTGTCGCCCATCATGCGCTCGCCGATCGAATCGGCATAGTCGTACCTGCCGCTCACCTGCTCGATCACTGTGGCCTCGCCGATGCCGCCCACTTTCAGGGTGCCGAGGTCGGGCCGCTTGATGGCCGCGGCGGCGTTCAGCGTCGCGAGCTTGATCACCGTTGGCAGGTCGACGCCCAGGCACAGGAACTTGGACATGGTGGTGAGCAGGTCGAAGGCCGGCCCCTCGATCGAGATCACATGCACGTCGGAGGAGATGACGTCGGGCAGGAACCCAGCCGCCAGCATGCCGCGCGTCGTGCCGAAGCCGAACGAGCCGCCGCCGTGGCCGATATCGAAGATCACGCCGCGCGCCCGTGCCGCCAGGATCTCCTCGCGCACCTTGCCGTCGGGCCGCACCGGCGCGTTGGGGAAGGGGCGAAAGCAGTGGGTGAGGATGTCGCCCGGCCGCAGGCGATCGACGACCTCGCGGCGTGACGGCGGCGGCGCGTCGAGATGGGCCATCACCGGCAGACCGACTTCCTCGGCGACGTCGAGCGCGATATCGAGCGGCTTCACGCCGGAATCGCCGCTGGCCGAGCGGCCGACGCGGACCTTGATGCCGAGCACGAGATCCTTGTGTTCGCGCGCCACCCGCACCGCCTCGCGCGCATCGATCAGGCGCATGTCGGCGTTCTCGCCCACCATCACCGTCTTGGAGAAGGCGAAGATGCCGGGGAAGGCGACGTTGAGATAGGGCAGGATGCGGACGGGCGAGGGTTCGATCACGTGCTTGCGAAAGCCATGGAAGTTGCCGGGCCCGGCGCTGCCGGCATCGATGAAGGTGGTGACGCCGCCGGTGCGGGCCAAAAGCTCGGCTTCGACGCCGAGCGACGTGCCGCCCCAGTAGACATGGGTGTGGAGGTCGATGAGGCCGGGCGAGACGATCTTGCCTTTGACGTCGCGCTCGTCCTTGCCCGCGAGATTGTCGCCGATGGCCGCGACCTTGCCATTCGCGAAGGCGATGTCGGTCATCTTGTCGAGACCCTGTGCGGGATCGACGACGCGCCCGCCCTTCAGCACCAAGTCGTTCATCTTTTAGTTCACCCCATTTAATGATCCTGAGCACAGCGAAGGACCTCGTCGCCGCTTGCCGCTGACATGAGATCCTTCGCGGCGCCCAGGATGACGAAAAGCCTTATCGCATCCGCCCCATGGCCTTCGCCAGCGCGCCGGCGCGCGGCAGGGATACGCTTTCGAGGCCCAGCCAATCCGCCATCAGACGCAGCTCTTCGCGTAGCGGACCGGCCACTCGCCTGGCGTCCTGCCCTGGTTCGAGGTGGGCGGCGTGGACGAGCAGCTTCGAATGGGCGCGGTCGGCCTTGAGATCGACCCGCGCAACGAGCTGGTCGCCCAAAAGAAACGGCAGCACATAGTAACCGTGTTTGCGTTTTGCCAGCGGCGTGTAGATCTCGATGCGGTAGAAAAAATCGAAGATGCGGTGGGTGCGGTCGCGTTCCCAGATCAGGGGATCGAACGGTGCGAGCAGCGCACGAGCCTCGACCTTGCGCGGCTGGCGCGCGGCAGGGTCGAGATAAGCGGGCCTGTTCCAGCCTTCGACCGTGACCGGCAGCAGGTCGCCGCTCTCGACCAACTCGGCGAGTCGCGCCTTGGTATCGGCGACGCCCAGGCGAAAGTAGTCGCGCAGGTCGAACTCCGTGGCGACGCCCAGCGCCCGAGCCGACAGGCGCAACAGCTCACGCTGCGCTTCCTCGGCCGACGGCGTCGGCAGCGCCTGCACGTGGGCCGGCAGCACGCGCTCGGTAAGATCGTAGACCCGCTCGAAAGTGCCGCGTCTTGTGGCCGTGGTGACCAGTCCGGCGAAGAACAGCCACTCGACTGCGAGCTTGCCGTCGCTCCAGCCCCACCAGGCGCCGCGCCGCTCGCCGCCGTTGGACAGTTCCGACGCCGCCAGCGGACCGCGGTCGGCGATCTCGCGCAGAATTTCATCGATGTAGCCGGCCTTCTCGAGGCGAAAGACATGAAACTTGCCCTTGCCGTTGCCTGCATTCTCGCGGGCGCGCTGCATGCTCCAGCGAAACAGGGGATGCGCGCCGAGCGGCAGCAGCGACGCCTCGTGCGCCCAGAACTCGAACAGTCCGCGCTGGCTCTTGCGGCCCCAGGCCAGGCGATCGAGATGGTCGCTGTCGTAGTTCCCCAGCCGCGAGAACAGCGGCAGGTAATGCGCCCGTGCCAAAACATTGACGGAATCGATCTGCAGCAGGCCCAGCCGATCGATCGTGCGCTTGACATGGCCAGCGTTGATGGCGCCCTCGGGACGCGCTGTGCCTAAGCCTTGTGCGGCGATCGCGATGCGGCGGGCGGAGGACGATGAGAGGAACTGGCGCTTGCGAGACACAGGCCAGCATATCGCACGGCGTTGAAAATATGCAGCGAGGATGAGGCGCGAATAATCTCGTCGGCATAATCGGCTACACGCACTTTCCGCATCGTTGCGTGCGGCGAGTGCGATGGGGGAAGATGCGCATACGGGCCTCACGGGGGAATTCAGCCTGGCTGTCGACTTTCCAGACGGGGCTGCCCTTTCCTGGCGCTGGCCGGCGGTGCGCTATGGGCCCTCTTCACATATCGACCAACGGGAGGCGGAGGCACGGCTACAGGCTCTGCAGACCATCAACGAGGCGAAGTGCGCACCCCCGCCCTTTGAGCCATCGCCTGGGTGTTGCCAAGGAAGTGTCGCTCTAAAGGTTTTCAGCCAGCCTCGCGACCAACGCCATCAGGGTCAGTGTCGGGTTGGAATGCGAACTGGTCGGAAACACCGCTGAACTGCAGACGTAAAGGTTGGGAACGCCCCAAAGCCGCAAGCGATCGTCGACGACTCCTTCGGCTGCAGAAGCGCTCATCCGCGCACCTCCCATGTGATGGTTGACGTCGCTGAGATAGGCTTCGTAGCGCGGTTCGTCGGCGCGCATGTTGTCGAAAAGCCGGACACGCCCAAGATCCAGTTTTTGCATTTCTGCCGCCAGGGTTTCGCTGAAATGAACCGCCGTCAGCCATGTCTTGGCACTGATGCACCAGTGCAGGCGTGCCTTGCGGGCGCCGAAGCGGTCCTTCTCCTGGCCGAGCGCGATATAGCTCTCGCGCGAAGGTTCCTGCTCGCACATCAGCGAGATCTTCGCTGCCGCACCGGGCTTATAGATTAATCCACTCCGGGCAAGCGCCCAAAGGCCTTGGCTCAGCCGGCCACCGCTTTTCGCGATCTTGACCGCGCTGGTGAGTCGCGGCCGATGGATGAACGACCTCAACTCAGACAAAGGGCCGATGTCGTTGCCCTCGTAGAGCCACATGAGGCTGGCGGAAATGTTGAGAAGCCGGTTCCTTTCCTGCCAGGCTGAGCCGGCACTCAGGCGCACCGAATAACGACGCCCGCCCCGAAACCGGGTGCCGAAATACTGTTGAAGTTTCGCCATGTCGCTCGACTCGACATAGCCGCTCTCGAGGCAAGGATGGTCCATGAAGGCCTTGCCGAGCCAGCCCGACCCGTTCCCCAAGCCGCCTTTGTGCTGGTGGTCATTGAGCAACAGGATCCGGTTCGTTTCGACGCCGCCTGTCGCGAGCGCCAGCACGTTAACCGGAAGCGTCCGGCGCCGGTTGCGAAAGTCACCGACCTCGATTGTCCGGACCCGATTATTCTCCGCCAAGTCGATGCGCAGCAGATGCGCGTTGTACAGAAGGGTCACGTCGCGCTGCAACGCGGTTCGGTGAAGTTTGAAGAAGTTCGGCTGCTTGGCCCACTTGGAGTAGTGATAGCGCAACAGGAGCCGATCGAATCCGGGATCCGGCCGGTCAAACAAGTCCAGGATGTCTGAATCGTAATTGTATTCGTCGACACCCATAAATCGGTTTGCGGCGGCATAATACGGATGCAACGTCTGGTAGGAGATCGGCCAGCCGCTGTTGGAAACCCAGTCGCGCGTCCTGAAATCGAGCGGCGCAAAGGGCAGCGATTGGCCGCCCCAAGCCGTCGTCGTGCCGCCGATGATGCGCTTGCGGTTCCAGATCGCATCTCCCATCGGCTTTGCGGTTTGCTCAATGTCGTTCAGATCTTGGCGGTCGTCATCGTGCTTGAAATGGCCGCTTTCGATCAGCAACACGCGCTGGCCGCGTCGGGCCAGAAGGACCGCGAGGAATATGCCCGCCGCGCCCGCGCCGACGATGGTCGTGTCAAAGTCCGTCCAGTCGCCTTCGGTCAGGTGCTCGTTGGCATCGATGAATGGCATGGCTTCGGCGTTAGGAGCGCAGCGCTCGAAGATTATCGCGGACGTGCGCCAACTTCGTCGAAGAGAACAGGATTCGGCCGGATGGATTGGCTGACAGGCAGGCGGCGAGGGTGCGGCCGGGCGTATTTCCGGCGAAAGTTCCGCTGCCGGCGACGCCTTTGAGACAACTATGAAAGATGTGCATCTTCGTCGGGAAGCGGCTCAACAAATCGGCATGTGCAGGCCAAGTGGGCCCAAATTCATATTGGAGCACATCCCAGGGAGCGAGGTCGGCTTGGGTGAGAGCCAGGTAACGGCCCCCGTTCGACGCCAAGCCGAGCTTACGGACGCGACCCGACGCCTCCAGTTGCAGCAGAAAGTCGAGCGCGGCCGGCGTGAGAGCCGATGGCAGCTCCTCGTGGAGCAGGTAGAGGTCGATATAGTCTGTGCCCAGCGCGCGACGACTTGAATCGAAAGACGCCTCGAGTTCCGCGCGGTCTATCCTGCGCGACGCCGTCGACGCTGTGGTGGGGGCCGGTGCCGCGGGTCCAGCGGGCCTAGGCGGAACTGGGGAACGCAGTCGGCGCCGCACCGCGTTCAGGCACATCGCCAGCCCGACGGGAAGTCGCGGCGCCCGCGCAGGTGCTAGCCCAAATTTGGTCGCGACGCTTACTTGGTCGCGCTTGCCACGCAGGAATTCTCCGAGCAGCCGTTCGGAATAGCCCCGTCCGTAGATTGGCGCGGTGTCGAAATGGCGAAGGCCCAGCTCGAAGACACCTTCGAGTAGATTGCGCGATGCTCGCTGGCTGCCGAGCGTCGAGAGGGCAACGCATCCAAAACCCAAGTGATCCAAGACGGTCATCGTCCTCACCCACCAAGCAGATCCGGCTGAACTAGGCCACGAGCGCCGTCTCTGCCCGCTGCGCCATAGCCAACAAGGGGCGGTCGTGCAAGCGCGGGGCCACGATCTGCAAGCCGACTGGCAAGCCATCGCGTCCAGTACCGCACGGCACCGAGATGCCGGGCACCAAGGCGAGGTTGAATAGCGGGGTGAACACGGCATGGCCGCGCGGGCTCACTTCCCGGTTCTCGATCACCTTGGGATAGACCTGCTCGACTGGCCAAGCGACGCAGGCCGTGGTCGGCGTCAGGAGATAGTCGTACTCGGTGAAGAACTGCGCTACGGCCCGCGCGCAGGCATCGGCGAAGCGGAAGGCCGCCACCACGTCAGTGCCGGCCACCGAGCGGCCACGCTCGATCAGGCCGGCGACGTTGTCGCCGAACAGATCCTTGTCCTTTTCGTGGCGCTCGCCGTAGAGCAGCGCGCTCGCCGCGGCGTTCACGGCGGTGAAGGCGGTCTCGGTGGTGTTTTCGGGCCAGGTGACGTCAGCTTCCTCGATGCACCAGCCTGCAGCGTGCAGCCTGGCGACGGCGCCGTCGAAGGCCGCCATGACGTCAGCGTCGACGGCGACGTTAAGGCCAAGCCGCGGGCTTACGGCGATGCGCGGGTTGGCGGGCGGTGGCATGTCGAGGGTCGCCACCGAATGGGGATCGCGCCGGTCAGGGCCTGCCATCACTTCGAACGCCACCTTGGCATCGGCAACCGAACGGCCCATCGGCGCCACGACGCCGTAGAGCGGGCCGTAGGCGCCGCCGAATCCGAAAGGCGAAGGGATGGCGCCAGCGGAGGTTTTCAGGCCGACGACGCCGCAATGCGAGGCAGGGCGTCTTCCCGAGCCGCCACCGTCGGTGCCCAACGCGATCGGCGTGAAGCCTGCGCCGAGCGCCGCCGCCGCCCCGCCCGACGAGCCGCCGGGAGTCATCGAGGGGTTCATCGGATGTCGCGACGGCCCGTAGACCTTGTTCTCGGTGTGGCCCTTGGCAGCCATCTCCGGCGTGTTGGTCATGCCAAGGAAGACGCCGCCTGCATTTCTGAGCCGTTCGACCGCGACGGCATCGCGCGGCGGCTTGAAATCCTTCCATAGGAGCGAGCCATTGGTGACCCGGCGGCCTTTTACCCAGGTCGTATCCTTGACAGTGTAGGGCACGCCCAGGATCGGGCCGTCGAAACCCTGCTTGCGCCGGGCATCGACCGCGTCGGCGGCGGCGCGCGCCTCGGCCGGATCGAAATCGACGATAGCGGTGATTGCCATATTGCGCGCTTCGACCCGCGCGATGGCCGCCTCCGCCACGTCGCGTGCGCGCGTCTTGCCCGTCCGCACGGCAGCGGCAATGGCGGCCGCGCCTTGATCCAGCAACTCGGTCATCTCGTTATCCCCCGTTGCGGTCTTATTAGCATGATACGGTGCGGTGCCATGCCGTTGGAGAGCGACCTTTATGCGCCGGTGAAGGCGCTGCTCGAGGGACAGGGATATGTCGTGAAGGGCGAGGTGCGCGGCTGCGACGTGGTGGCGGTGCGCGGCCGCGAGTCGCCGGTGATCGTCGAACTGAAGCGCGCCTTCGGGCTTTCACTCGTGCTCCAGGGCGTCGATCGGCTGGCGGTTTCGGACCGCGTCTATCTCGCGGTCGGCCAATGGCCCAAGCAGATGAAGAATGTGAGAAAACTCTGCCGCCGGCTGGGACTGGGCCTGATGGTCGTGGCGGCGGAACGCGCCGACATCGTGCTCGATCCCGCGCCCTACCAACCGCGTCTCAACAAGCGCAAGACGGGCCGCCTGCTGGGCGAGCATGCGCGCCGCGTCGGGGATCCCAACCGCGGCGGTTCGACCACCCGGGTGCCGATGATGACGGCTTATCGCCAGGAGGCGCTGCGTTGCGCCGAACTGCTGGCCAACAATGGGCCGATGAGGGTCGCGGCCCTGCGCGCGGCGGCCGACGCGCCGCGCGCCGCCAGCATCCTGCGCAGCGACTATTATGGTTGGTTCGAACGAGTCGAGCGCGGCGTTTATGCCATCACCCCGGCGGGACGGCGCGGGCTCGGGCAATTCAAGGTGGCAGTCTAGGTCGCTATTTTGCCGGGCGCCGAAAGGCGACAACAGTGCTCTTGGCCATCAAGGAAAATCGACCGGCCCGGCGGAAGTCCATGTCCGTAAAGCCCGCTGACTGCAGCGCCTGCGCCAGCGTCTTCTCGGAAAAGAACTTGATGTGACCGCCCTCCCACAACGG
>DATHNU010000626.1:0-6334 GCA_035485695.1 Reyranella sp.
GCCGGACCTCGCGCAGCGCGCCGATCGCCTCGGGCAAGGCGAACTGCTCGCCCGTGAAGCCAGCCACAAAACGTCCGCCGCGGATTTCGCCACTGCTTTCCAGCCGGCGATAGACACGCAGCAGATCGCGCCACGGCGGCAGGCCCGAGGATTCGCGCTCCAGCATGCGCCAGAACATGACGCCGTAGCGGCGCAGCAGCGCGCGGGCGATGTGCTCGATCGCTCCGGCGTCGAACCTGCGGTCGGCTGTGGCGACGGGCTGTCGGACCAGGGACCAGCGCCCCGACTCCTCCATGCCCGATGAAACGGAGCGGCGGCGACGGCGTCCGCTGGCGATCGGCTTGCGCTCGCCCGATGGCACCAAGAGCGCGCGCAGGCCATCGAAACTGTCGGACGTCACCAGACCGAGCGCGACCAATTCCGCCAGCGCCTCCTCGAGCTGGGATCGCAGGAGGCGGCATTGCTGCAGCAACTCGTCGAAGAACGAGGCGCCGTTCGCCGTCATGAAATCGACGACGGCCTGGGCGCGCGGGCCCGGGTGCGGCGGCTCGGCCGGCATCGACAGCGAGCGCCAGAATGCGGCGTGGCGGCGAGCGACCAGGGTGATGGGGGTCGTGCGCACGGGGGCCGGCCGGCCGTCGCCGCTGGCGACGCGACCGTTGCGCGGCGTGAGGCGGATCCAGGTGGCATGTCCGGCCAGGCAGCGCGCGTCGAGCCAGGCCGGCCGGTAGTCGGTGAGCCGCGCCGGCAGGATCTCGCTTTCCCAGGCGCCGGCGGGCGCACCGAAGCCCTCAAGCTGGGCGATGACCGTGTCGAGGGTCTTCGGTCCCTCGACCTGTGCATCGGGCGAGACGCGCTGCCACTTGAAGAGGAAGCGCAGGAAATCGCGCGCGGCGACGGGCTCGATTTCGGCGCGCAGCCGCTTGATCGTGTATTGATGGATGCGGGCGAGCAACCGGCGCTCACACCATTCGTCGGTCACCGTACCCGGCGTGAAGCGTCCGCATAGGGCGAAGCCCTGGGTTTCCAGCGCCGCCAGTCCTGGCGCGATCCCATCAGGCTGCAATCCGAGTGGCGACGCAAGCGCCGCCCGCGTCACCGGTCCAAGGCCCTCGAGCCGGCCGCGCAGGATCTCGACAAGGGCTTCGTCGCGCGAACACGGTTTGTCGTATCCCGGCGGCGCGGAAATCTGCGGCGTCGTCATCAGCTCGGGCCACAACGAACGGCAGAGCGACAGGCGTTCGGCGGCGATCCAAAGCGTCGCCCCCGCGACCTGGATGCTCGCCGCACGCTTCTGCTCGGCCAGTCCGGCCAACCAAGCGCGCCAATTCGGCCCCGCCTGTACCTCATCCTCAGTCAGGAAGCCCAGCCAGACCAGTGCGTCATGAAGCTCGTCGGCGCTGGCCGCATCGGGCCACACCTCGCCCTTGACCCGCGCGATCGCCGCTGCATCCAACCGGCCCAGGTCAGACGCCTGTTCCGGGGCCAGCCAGCGCCGCGCCATTACCGCCTGAGTGCGACGCTCCTCCAGTGGCGCATCGTCGAGATAGGCATAGGGGCGCGCCGACAGCACTTCGAGAGCGAGCGGTGAGGGCTGCGTGAGGTCTCGAGCGATCACCTTGATTGCGCCTGACTCGATTCCCAGGAGCAGCCGTTCCAGGCCGCCGAGGTCCATCGCCTCGGTCATGCAGTCGCCGATCGCCTGCTGGACCAGCGGATGATCGGGAATCTCTCGCTCGCCCGGCAGGTTCTCGGCGCAGGCGATCTGGTCCGGAAAGACTGAGCCGATCAGGTCCTCGGCACCCATGCGCGCGAGTTGCGGCGGCACTTTCCGGCCCGAACGGAAGCGCGGCAGGGCCAGCGACACGCCGGCGACCCAGCGCCAGCGCGTGGTGAACATCGGCGAATCGAGGATCGCCTGGGTGAGGACCGTTCGCACCGAGGCCGAGTGCAGGTAATGCGCGACATCGGCCAGCGCAAAGCTGTGGGCCTCGGTGAGCGAGATGACGATATTGTCCTCGGTGGCGGCCGCCTGGATCTCGAAATTGAACTTGCCGCAGAATCGCTTGCGCAGCGCCAGCCCCCAGGCACGGTTGAGGCGGCTGCCGTAGGGCGAATGAACGACGAGTTGAGTGCCGCCCGCCTCGTCGAAGAAACGTTCGAGCACGATTGTTGCCTGGGTCGGCAGGCAGTCCAGCGCGGCGTGGCCCGCGCGCAGATAGTCGACGATCTGCTTGGCTGCCACCGGGATGACGGTGAGTTCGTCTATCAGCCAGCGCAGTGTGGTCTCGCCCGTCGGATCAAGGCGCAGGCGCTCCGCTATGTCGGCGCGCAGGCGTGACACCGACGCCGAGAGCTCGTCGCTGCGGCCAGGCGCCTCGCCCAGCCAGAACGGAATACTGGGCGCCATGCCATGCGCGTCCTCGACCCGGACGACGCCGCGTTCCACGCGTTGGATCTTGTAACTCTTGTTGCCGAGCTGAAAGACGTCGCCGACGAGACTCTCGACCGCGAAATCCTCGTTCACAGTGCCGACCGTGTGGTTTTCCGGCTCGAGCAGCACCTTGTAGTCGGCGTTATCGGGGATTGTCCCGCCTGAGGTGAGCGCCGTCAGTCGCGCGCCGCGCCGGCCTCGCAGCTGGCGATTGACGGCATCATGATGCACAAGCGCGCCGCGCCGGCCGCGGCGGGTGTTGAAACCATCGGCCAGCATGGCGACGATGGCGTTGAAGTCGTCGCGCTGCAAGGAGCGATAAGGCCACGCGCGCTGCACCAGCTTGAATAGGTCGTCTTCGCCGTATTCTCTAGTGGCGACCTCGGCCACGACCTGCTGCGCCAGAACGTCCAACGGTCGTGAGGGAACCGTAAGGCGGTCGAGCTCGCCGCGGCGCACGGAGTCGATCAGCGCCGCGCACTCGACCAGCTCGTCGCGTGACAGCGGGAACAACCTTCCCTTGGACGTGCCGTCGATCGCGTGGCCCGAGCGCCCAACCCTCTGCAGGAAGCTCGCAATCGAGCGCGGCGAGCCCAGCTGGCACACCAGATCGACATCGCCAATGTCGATGCCGAGCTCGAGGGAGGCCGTGGCGATCAGTGCCTTGAGCTTGCCGTGCTTCAGGCGCTGCTCTGCGTCCAGCCGTTGCTCCTTGGCGAGGCTGCCATGATGCGCCGCCACGTTGGCGTTACCCAGCAACTCGGAAAGTCGGCGGGTCGCCCGCTCCGCCATGCGTCGCGTGTTGACGAAGATGAGCGTGGTACGGTGCTGTTCGACGAGCGCCGCCAATCGGCGATAGACCTGCTCCCAGACCTCCGCCGGCATCACGGCTTCGAGCGGCGAGTCGGGAAGGTCGAGCGCGAGATCGCGGGCGCGCCGATGACCGGAATCGACGACGGAGCAGTCATTCCCGGTGCCGACCAGGAAGTGCGCGATCTCCTCGATGGGATTCTGCGTGGCCGACAGTCCGATGCGCAGCAGGCGATGGCTGCAGAGGGCGGAGAGGCGCTCAAGGGAGAGAGCGAGATGGCTCCCACGCTTGTTGGGCGCGACGGCATGAATCTCGTCGACGACCACGGTCCGGGAAGTCGCCAGCATCTTGCGACCCGATTCCGAGCCAAGAAGAACGTAGAGCGATTCGGGGGTGGTGACGACGATGTGCGGCGGGCGGCGGCCCATGCGCTGGCGTTCGCTCGAAGGCGTGTCGCCGGTGCGCACCCACACCCTGATGTCGACGTCGGGCAGAGCGCGGCGACGCAGTTCTTCGCGGATGCCGGCCAGCGGCGCTTCGAGATTGCGCTGGATATCGTTGGAGAGCGCTTTTAGCGGCGAGACATAAACGATCTGTGTTTCGTCCAGAAGCTCGCCCTCAATGCCCTGCCTCACCAGATCATCGATCGCCGCCATGAAGGCGGCGAACGTCTTGCCAGAGCCGGTCGGCGCGGCAATCAGCGTATGGCGACCGGCTTTAATCAGCGGCCACGCATCGGCCTGTGCCGCAGTCGCATGGGGGAAGCTGGTCTCGAACCACGCGGCGACCGCAGGATGAAACAACGAACTAGTATCCATATGCTGGATGCACGACTATTTGTTTGGGAATGAGCCCAATATGGGCCTTGGGAGCCTTGAATCAACTAGTGGTGCCGCCCCCTCAAGGGTCACTGAGCATTCTGGCTCGTTCTGCTCTTCGCAGCCACGAGCGACTTCCAAAGGATCCCTAAGCCGCGCCAACGGACCCCGAAGGGTGCCAATGCTCGCTGAGCTTCGCGAGCGGGCGCTGAACGGCGAGCGCAGCGGTTTCGATTGATCTCGACCCCGACGTCGCTGGTAGCGCAGCGCACAGTGAAGGCCAAGCGGTTCTACACCGACGTCCAACGGACAAGGGGAGTGGACTGCCACAACGGGTCACGCCTTCACCAATGGCTCGGACATGCGAACAGCTAGGAGATGAGCGTGCCACGATAGTCGCAAACGCTCGCCGCTTACGCCGGCTTGACAACATCCCTGGTGACGGTCTGCACGACCTTGTCCGCGAGCTGGCCCATCTTGGCGCCGAGGTCGGCTGAAGCGGCTTCCTTGCGCACGACGTCGGCTGCGTTGGCGAGCGCCCCGCGGCCGATGTCGATGGCCTTGGCGCCCGTCGATCCCATGAGGTCCTTCTCGGACTGGGATAGCGGAAACGCTGCGCCGACCGCGGCGCCCAAGGCCGCCCCAAGAGCCGCCATCAGGATGGGCTGCTCCTCGATCAGGCGGCCAAAGCTCTGGCGCGTCTGTTGCGCCGCGGTCTGAGCCTGGTCCGTGAGGTTGTGAGCCAGTTCGGTGGCCTGCTGGCGTCGCGCATCGAGTTCGGACTTGCCTGAATCGACGCCTGACTGGAGCCTGTCTTTGACCGAGGCCATGCCGTCGACCGCAGTCTGATGCGCCGACACCGCTGTTCCGGCGACGCGGTCGTTCATCGTGCCCGCCGCATCCAGGACGGCGTTCGCCGTGCGATCAGCGGCACCTGTCACCGCATCCTTCGCGGCACCGGCCATGCCCGAAGCCGCGCCGGCGACACTCGAGGCCGCGTTGGAGGCCGCCCCGGCCATGCCCGAGCCTGCGCTGGAAACGGCACTGGCGAGCCCCGTGGCGGCGCTGCGGGCGGCCCCGGCACCGGTGGCAGCCGCACTCTTCAGCGTGGACGTGGCCACGCCCATCACGTCGCTGCCCGTGGTGCGGGTGAGCAACATTGTGAGGCCGGCACCGATCAGCAACGCGGGTACCGGATTGGCGCGGGCCGAGTCGGCCAGGGACTTCAGGATCGACAGGCCACTGTCCTTCACGAGAGCGATCGCCTCGCCGGAAAGTGCGGACGGCGCTACGCCGTCGCGCAGCTGGCCAAGCGTGTCGGCAAGGCCGACTCGCGCCGCGTCGGCTTCGCGCTGCAGTTGGGCGCTCGATGTCATGACAGGGTCTCCTTGACCATGCGGCTGTCACGCGACAGCGAGTTGAGGGTGGGGTCGGGCGAGAGGTCGGCCCGGTGTAGCCGCTTCTGGCCCATCAGGAAGAGTACAAGGCCGACCACGGCCGATCCGCCGGCCACCAGCAGGATGGCCACGGACGGCGAGACGCCCGAATTGATCAGGATGCTGACCAGAGCCTGCAGAATCATGCCAAGGGCTGCGATCAGGAAGATGGCGCCGATCAGGATCATGATCAGGCCGCCGCGCAGGGCGGTCATTTTCTCCGCGAGCTCGGCCTTGGCCAGGCGGAACTCGGTCTGCAGCAGGTCGGCGGTCTGCGAGAACGCAGCCGTCGCCAGGGTGACGACGCCGGGGCGGCGCAGGGGCTGGTTCAGCATGGCCTAGCCCTCGCCGCCAACGATGTTGCCGCCATCGGCATTCGCTGCGCTGGCCGCGGGCGCCGTGGCGACGCCCGCCTTGACCACGCGCGACAGCGCAAAGCCGATCAGGGCGGCGCCTGCCAGCATGATGACCGGTTGTGAGCGGCCGAACTCGGCGGCGGAGTTCAAAAGGTCGCCGACCTTCTTCTCGCGCAGCTCGTTCGCCAGCCGGTCGATCTTCTGGCCGGCACCGCGCACATACTCAGCGATGGCGGGCGAGTCGGAAGCGACCGTGTCGGCCAGCGCGTCCGCCGTACGCGCGACGCCCGAGACCGCATCGGCGCCCGCCGCCTTGGAACGATTGGCGATGTCTTCGGCCTTGGGGCCAACCGCGTCGCCGACGGCGCGACCGATGCCTGCCGCCTGCTGCGCGACTTGTTCAGGGATGCGACCGAGCGGTCCGCCGTCTCCCCTCTCTCCTGCGGTGTTTGTTTCCGACATGACGCCTCCGATTGTTC
>DATHNU010000627.1:0-3055 GCA_035485695.1 Reyranella sp.
ACCAGGATTTCAGCCGCATGTTCGCCAACCTGCGCAAGCTCACCGACCCTGCCGAGCTCGGCCCGTTCATGGACTCCAACCTGGTCGGCAGCCCGGCCACGATCTGCCGGCGCATCGACCAGCTGGCGGCGCTGGGCTTCAACTACTTCATGGTGTCGTCGGCCACGCCCGGCACGCCGATCGAGCTGCGCCAGCGCATGATGACGCGCTTCGCCGAGGAAGTGTGCCCGCGCTACTCGCGGGCGATGCGGCAGAGGCAGGCGGCGTAGTCTTTGCTGGGAGCGCGCCACTCCAGTGGCGCATCTTCTCATGGTCTTCTGGACCGAGAGCCTCGGGCTCGCTCATGAGCGAGCGGGACGCTCGCGGTCCAGAAGAGGATGAGCGCCACTGGAGTGGCGCGCTCCCAGCCATGATCCTCTAGGCCGCCGCGACCTTCCCCGCTAAAGTGAGGACGACGCTGCGGCTCGACACGCGGCGCGCCAGGGAAGGGAACGACAATGCGTCCGATCGTCTTGCTGGGCGGCCTCGCCGCTGCCCTGATGTGTTCGACTGGCATGGCGCTCGCCCAGAAGAGCGGCGGCGTGCTGAAAATGTATCATCGCGACAACCCGCCGAGCGCCTCGATCCATGAGGAGGCAACCAACTCGACGGTCGTGCCCTTCATGTCGGTGTTCAACAACCTGGTCCTCTACGACCAGGGCAAGCCGCAGAACAGTCCGCAGGACATCGTCCCCGATCTCGCCAAGTCGTGGAGCTGGAGCAACGACGGCAAGGACCTCACCTTCAAGCTGCAGGAAGGCGTGAAGTGGCATGACGGCCAGCCCTTCACGGCCAAGGACGTCGTCTGCACCTTCGACCTGCTGACCGGCAAGGGCGAGGACAAGCTGCGCCGCAACCCGCGCCGTTCCTGGTACGGCAATGTCGAGAGCGTCACGGCCGACGGCGACCTCGAGGCAACGATCCATCTCAAGCGGCCGCAGCCCTGGATTCTCTCGCTGCTGGCCTCGGGCTACTCGCCGATCTATCCCTGCCACATCCCCTCGGCGCAGATGCGCACCAAGCCGATCGGCACCGGGCCCTTCAAGTTCGTCGAGTTCAAGCAGAACGAGGGCATCAAGCTCACGAAGAACACCGACTACTGGAAGAAGGGCCGGCCCTATCTCGACGGCATCGAGTTCGCCATCGTGCCCAACCGGGCGACGGCGATGCTGAGCTTCGTCTCCGGCCGGTTCGACATCACCTTCCCGTGGGAGGTGACGCTCCCGCTCCTCAAGGACATCAAGAGCCAGCTGCCCAACGCGATGTGCCAGGTCACGTCGCTGAACAACACCACCAACCTGATCCTCAATCGCGACGCGCCGCCATTCGACAATCCCGAGCTGCGCAAGGCGCTGGCGCTGGCCATTGACCGCAAGTCCTTCGTCGACATCCTGAATCAAGGAGATGCCCAACTGGGCGGCACCATGCAGCCGCCCACGGACGGCGTGTGGGGCCTGCCCAACGAAGTCTACGAGGCCGTGCCGGGCTACGGCCCCGACGTGCAGAAAAACCGCGAGGAAGCCCGCGCCATCATGAAGAAGCTGGGCTACGGGCCCGACAAGCACCTGCCGCTCAAGATCTCGACCCGCGGCATCTCGCTCTACAAGGACCCGGCGGTCATCCTCGCCGGCCAGCTCAAGGAAGTCTGGATCGACGCCGACGTCGACATCATCGAGACCTCGCAGTGGTTCCCCAAGATCGCCCGCAAGAACTATCAGATCGGCCTCAACACCACGGGCAACGGCGTCGACGATCCCGACCAGAACTATTTCGAAAATTTTGCCTGCAAGTCGGAGCGCAACTACACAGGCTACTGCAATCCCGAGATCGAGAAGCTGTTCGACGTGCAGTCAGCCGAGCCCGACATGGAGAAGCGCAAGAAGATCGTCTGGGAGATCGACCGCAAGCTTCTGGAGGACGGTGCGCGGCCGGTGATCATGTGGAACCGCGCGGCGATCTGCATGCAGCCCTACGTCAAGGGTTACGTGGCGCAGGTCAACAGCGTCTACAACGGCTTCCGCTTCGAGGACGTCTGGCTGGACAAGTAGTTCACGGGCTGCGGCGTCGCAGTCTCTGGACGGTTTCGTCGAGCGCCGACAGGAAGCGCGAGCGATCGCGCGGGGTCATCGGCTTGGGACCGCCGGTGATCTCACCCATGGCGCGCAGGTTGGACATCAGCTCGCGGCTGGCCATCGCCATGCCGATCGAGGCGTTGCTGAAGGGCACGCCGGTGTTGCCGATGACGGATGCCCCCGCTTTCAGGCTGCGATCGGCCAGCGGGATGTCCGCGGTGATCACGATATCGCCCGTCGCGGCGCGCTCGGCGATCCAGTTGTCGGCCGCGTCGAAGCTGTCGCTCACGACCACCAGCTCGATCCTCGGATCGCGCGGCACGCCGAGGTAGGAATTGCTCACGACATAGACTTTAAGGCCGTAGCGTTCGGCGACCCGGTAGATCTCGTTCTTGACCGGGCAGGCGTCGGCATCGATGTAGATCGAGGTCATTTGCGACAGAAGTCGCAGACCCCGCGGGGCGTGTCGAGCCGGACGAAAACGAAACGCCGGCGGCCCTTGCGGACCGCCGGCGCTTTTCGAAAGACTCAGTCGAGGTCGATCGCCGCTTTAGCGGGCATGCACCGGAATGATGTTGCCGCGGCTGTCCACGCGGTTGCCCTGGGCGTCATAGAGATGGCCGTACTCGTCCTTGAAGGTGCCTTGATGCGAGCCGTTCTGCATCGGCATCGCCTGCGACGCGGGCGCCTGGGCCATATCCGAGTTCATCCTCGAACGAGTGGGAGCGGCACCGGCATTGGTCCGGTCGCCGGGCTGGGCCACCCAGTCGTTACGACCGATCAGCGGATGGCCGTAGGGGTCGAGCGGCTCATTGCTCGGCCTGGCCTGGCTCGGCATGGGCTGCTGCTGAACATAAGGCTGGGGCTGACCATAGGGTTGGGGCTGGGCATAGGTCTGCGCCTGCGCGTAGGAAACGGAAGCGCCGGCGGAAGCAATCAGAGTG
>DATHNU010000628.1:0-2627 GCA_035485695.1 Reyranella sp.
GATCGCCAAGGACGAAGCGACCGGTTTGAGTCGGGAAATTCATGGGCATCTCCGAAGTCTGATCTGAGGGCTTAGCGCCCAACGGCATAGGCTTGGCCCAGCCGGGTTGTTGCTGCGCCGCGCAAAATGCCGTCGGCATCCCGGCTCGCGACGGTGAGGCGCCCCACGGTCTGCGGTTCGGCAACAGCCAACTGATGGCCGCGCGTCCGTAGCGCCGCGATCGTCGGTTCGCCGATATCGCGCTCAATCGTAAGGCTCGCTGGGTCGGAAGTGCGGGGGTAGAACGAGGCCGGGAAGTGGCTGGTGTGGAAGGCCGGCGCCTCGATCGCGTCCTGCAGGCCGAGGCCGTGGTGCAGATGGCGAAGCAGGAAAGGGGCTTGCCATTGTTCCTGCTGGTCGCCGCCGGGCGTGCCAAAGATCATCTGCGGCTTGCCGTCCTTCAGGGCCATCGATGGGCTGAGGGTGGTTCGTGGACGTCGGCCGGGTCCCAGCGAACTGGCGAGTCCCTCCGCGAGCCAGAACATTTGCGCGCGCGAGTTGAGGCAGAAGCCGAGCTCGGGAATTGTCGGCGAGGATTGCAGCCAGCCACCCGACGGCGTTGCCGACACCATATTGCCGTCGGCGTCGATCACGTCGAGGTGGACGGTGTCGCCGCGCCGCGACGTCAGATGCTCCATCGTCGGCTCATAGACCGCGCCGCCACCGAGGCCGGCGAGGGCGCGGACTGTGCTGGCGACCTGGACTTCGAATCCCGGGAGCACGCCAGGCCGCAGCTCGCGAGAGGCGCTGCCGCCGATGAGGCGGCTGCGTTCGCGGCCATAGTCGCTAGAGAGCAGCGTATCGAGCGGCACGTCGATGAAGTTCGGATCGCCGTAGTAGGCCTCGCGGTCGGCGAAGGCGAGCTTCTCCGCCTCGACGATGGTGTGGACGAAGTCCGGGCCATTGGGGGCCATCGCCGCCAGGTCGAAATTCTCTAGGATCGCCAGCGCCTGCAACAATGTCGGACCCTGGCCCCATGGCCCGGTCTTGGCGATGGTCCAGCCGTGATAGTCGCGCGTCACCGGCGCTTCTATGGCTGGGCGCCAGCCTGACAGGTCTTCTCCAGTCAGCACGCCCCGGTGTCTTTGGCCGCTTGCATCCATCACAGCGGTTTTCCGCATGAAGCCGTCGATCGCCTCGGCCACGAAGCCGGTATAGAAGGCCTCGCGCGCCGCCTCGATCTGGGCTTCGCGGCCCGACTTGGCTTCTGCCTCGGCCAGCAGTCGTCGCCAGGTCGCCGCCAGGGCCGGATTGGCAAATCTCGCCCAAGGGCGCGGCGCTGCGCCGCCAGGCAGCCAGGTGGCGAACGAGGTCGGCCACTCCGTGCGGAAGAAGTCGGCGAGCTCGGCGATCGTCGTGCTGACCCGCGGCAGCGTCGGATGACCATTCTCGGCATAACCGAGCGACGGCTCCAATACCGTGCGCAGCGGCAGGCGGCCATAGTCGCGCAGCATCAGCATCCAGCCGCCGAAGGCGCCGGGAATGACGGTCGCCAGTAGCCCGTCGCCGGGGATGAGGCTCAGTCCCTCCTTGCGATAATGCTGGATCGTGGCGCCTGCGGGCGCCGGTCCCTGGGCGCAGAGCACCTCGACGCGGGCGCGCTGGCGCGAATAGAGCAGGGCGGGCAGGTCGCCGCCTGGGCCGACCAGGTGGGGTTCGAGCACCTGCAGCGCTAGGCCGGTGGCGACAGCGGCATCGAAGGCGTTGCCGCCCTTTTCCAGCATACTCATGCCGACGGCAGAGGCGATCCAGTGCGTCGACGCCACCACCCCAAAAGTGCCCACGATCTGCTGACGGCCGCAATTGGCTGCCATCTGGATGTCCTCCGATACTTGATGTCGTTGGTTAGTCACCTTCGCGCGGATCGAAGGCGTCGCGCAGGCCGTCGCCCAGCAGGTTGAAGCCGATGACGACGAGGAAGATCGCAATGCCCGGCCAGAGCGCCATCCAGGGCGCCTGCTCGAGGAAATCGCGGGCGGTGTTGAGCATCGAGCCCCAGCTCGGCGCCGGCGGCTGCTGGCCGAGGCCGAGGAAGGAGAGGCTCGCCTCCGCAATGATCGCGACCGCAATGCTCAGCGTCGACTGCACGAGGATCGCCGAGAAGACGTTAGGCAGGATGTAGTGGGTGATGATACGGAAATGCCCGAGGCCGATGGCGCGGGCGCTCTCGACATAGTCCTCGGTCTTGACGGCCAGCACTTGTCCACGGGTCACGCGGATGAAGATCGGCATCGCGGATACGCCGATGGCGACCATCGCGTTGGTCAGGCTGGGGCCGAGGAACGCCGCCAGCGCGATGGCGAGGATGAGGAATGGCGTTGCGAGCAGCGCATCGGTGATACGGGAGATTACTTGGTCGACCCAGCCGCCGAAATAGCCGGCGACCAGACCGACCGGGACGCTGACGACGATGGTGATCATCACCGACACGACGCCGGCCAGCAGCGAGGCCTGGGCGCCCCAGATCATCCTGGCGAGCTCGTCGCGACCGATGTCGTCGGTGCCGAGCCAATGGCTTACGGAAGGCGGTTTACGCACGGCGCTCCAGTCGGTCTTGGTCGGGTTCGGAATCGGCAGCACCGGCGCCA
>DATHNU010000629.1:0-3582 GCA_035485695.1 Reyranella sp.
CGCGATCTCAGCAATATTACGCCAGGTGGGGCGGTAAACGTTTGACTCCCCACAGGTGTAATTCCCAAGATGTAGTGGAGAGGAAGACGGAATGCGGAATATCTTGATTGTCGCCGGCGGCGTCGTGGCGGTGGCCGCGATTGCGCTCGGCGTCTATTTCGGCACCCGTCCGCCTGCGGCCGGTTCGGCGCCGACGGCCGTCGCCGCCACGGCCCCCGCCGACAAGGCTACCCTCCTGGCCGTTCAGCCCAACGACCATGTGCTGGGCGACCCCAATGCGCCGATCACGCTGATCGAGTACGCCTCGCTCACCTGCCCGCACTGCGCCCACTTCGACACCCAGATCCTGCCCGAGGTGAAGAAGAAGTGGATCGACACCGGCAAGGTGAAGCTGGTTTACCGCGACTTCCCGCTCGACCAGATCGCCGCCAAGGCCGCCCAGATCGCCGAGTGCGCCGGCAAGGACCGCTATTTCGGCGTGATCGACCTGATCTTCGCCGGCCAGCAGACCTGGGCCACCGCCGCCGACCCGATCGCCGAGCTCGCCAAGCCGCTGCGCATCGCGGGCCTCGGCGAGAACGAGATCAAGGCCTGCCTCGCCAACGAGGCGATGAGCAATGCGGTGATCTCCGACTACAAGACCGGCGAGGCGCTGGGCGTCAACTCGACGCCGACGCTCATCATCAACGGTCAACTCTATCCCGGTGCACGGTCGGTCGAGGAACTCGACGGCCTGTTCGGCAAGCTCGTCAAGTAAGCAACCCCTCAGCGTGGTGTAGATGGTGCAGTTCGACAAACTCCGGCTCTCCGGCTTCAAGTCCTTCGTCGATCCGACGGAGCTCGCCATCGAGCCCGGCATAACCGGCATCGTCGGCCCCAATGGCTGCGGCAAGTCGAACCTCGTCGAAGCCATGAAGTGGGTGATGGGCGAGACCTCGGCCAAGCAAATGCGCGGCAGCGAGATGGAGGACGTCATCTTCTCCGGCGCCGGCACGCGGCCGGCGCGCAACATCGCCGAGGTCATGTTGACGCTCGACAACAAGACGCGCACCGCGCCGGCCATGGTGAACGATTCAGACCAGCTCGACATTGTGCGCCGCATCGAGCGCGGCCACGGCTCGGCCTATTCGGTGAACGGCCGCGAGATCCGCGCCCGCGACGTGCAGACGCTGTTTGCCGACGCGGCGACTGGCTCGCGTTCGACCGCGCTGGTGAGCCAGGGCCGCATCGGCGCGCTGATCAACGCCAAGCCGATCGATCGGCGCACCATCATCGACGAGGCCGCCGGCATCACCGGCCTCTACGCCCGCCGCCACGAGGCCGAGCTCCGGCTGCGCGCCGCCGAGCAGAATCTGGCGCGCGTGCAGGACGTGCTGGTGGCGCTCGAGGAGCAGCACAAGGGACTGAAGCGCCAGGCGCGCCAGGCCAGCCGCTACCGCAACCTGAGCGACCATATCCGCCGCGCCGAAGCCGCCGTGCTGGCGCTGAAGCTTGCCGCCGCGGAGCGCGACCTGGCCGAGGCCAGCGAGCGCCTGAAGGAAGCCGAGGCCGGCGTTGCCGATCTCACCCGTCTGGTGGGCCTCGCCACCACGGCGCAAGCGGAGGCCGCGACGGCGCTGCCGCCGCTGCGCAACGACGAGGCTGCCGCGGCGGCCGCCTTGCAGCGGCTGCGCGTGGCGCACGATGCGCTGACCGCCGAGGCCGAGCGCGTCGCCCAGGCCCAGCAGGAGGCCGAGACCCGCCTGCAGCAGACCGAGCAGGACCTGGCCCGCGAGCGCGGCCGCAAGAGCGACGCCGAGGCCGCGACCGCCGAGCTTGACGGACAACGCGCCCGCCTGGAGCAAGAGCGCGTCGGCGAGGAGGATCGCGCCTTCGCCGCCGCCGAGGCACGCGATACCGCGCAAGCCGAGACCCATGCGGCCGAGACCGAACACGACCAACTGACCCGCCAGATCGCCGACGACGAGGCGTTGCGCGACAGCGTCGGCCGCGAGATCGCCGAGCTGCAGGAACGCCTGCGCCGGCTCGCCGCGCGTCGCGAGGAAATCGCCGTCCAGCAGCGCCAGATCGAGAGCGAGCTTGCCGGCCTGCCGGCGCTTGTCGAGGTCGAAGCCGCGCTCGACGCCGGCCGTGCCGCGTTCGACGAGGCACGCCAGCAGGGCCAGCAGGCGATCGACGCCGCGCGCGAGGCCGAGCGCTATGAATCCGAGGCCGCACGCCAGGCGGTAGCCGAGGCCCACGCCCAGCGCATCGAGACGGAGCGCGCCCGCGCGGCCGAACGCGAGGCCGCCGAGGCAAGCCATGCCGCCGCGGCCGAGAGCCTGCAGAAGGTCAACGCCCGGCTCACCAAGCTGCGTGCCGAGGAGGCAGGTGTCGCCGCCGCGCTGAAGTCGGCAGCCGATTCGCTGTGGCCGCCGCTCCTCGATGCCCTCACCGTCGAGCCGGGCTTCGAGGCAGCACTTGGTGCGGCATTCGGTGACGAGCTCGAAGCCTCGTCCGATCGTGGCGCGCCGGTCCATTGGCTGCCGCTCGGCTTGCTCGCCGACGCGCCTGCGTTGCCGGAAGGCGCCACGCCGCTCGGCGATCACGTCAAGACGCTGCCCGAGCTCGCGCGCCGCCTCGCCTTCATCGGCGTCGTGGCCGACGACGCCACGGGCGCCGCCCTGCAGGAGGGACTCAAGGCCGGCCAGCAGCTCGTCACGCGCGACGGCGCGGTGTGGCGCTGGGACGGCTACACCATGCGGGCCGGCGCGCCGTCGACAGCCGCCGTGCGGCTGAGCCAGCGCAACCGGCTGGCCGAGCTTCGCCAGCAGATCGATGGCCTCGCCGCCGAACACGCCACCGCGCAGAGCGCGGTCGAGGCCGAAGCCGCATCGCTCGCCGCGGCGCGCGATGCCGAGAGGACGTCGGTCGAGCAGGCCCGGGCGCACGAGCGCACAGTGGCCGATGCGGCGCGGCGCAAGTCGGAGGATGCGGGCGAGGCGACCCGCGCCGCCGAACGCGCGGCGCAGGACGCCATCGCGACCGCCGAGCGCGCCGCCGCCCTGGCGCGCGACCGCCATACCGACGTGGCGCGCCGCACCGACCAGCTGCGGACCCGGCTCAGCGGCATCGAGCAGGCGGTCGCCGAGATCGCGGGCGACATCGCCGATACCGAGATGCGCCGCACTTTCCGCCAGGCCCGCCTGTCGTCGATCTCCGACACCCAGGCCGACAGGATCGCTGCGGGCGCGCTGCGGGCGCGCATCGCCGAGCTGCGCGCGGCGCTGGTCGAGGCCGAGGGTCACTGCGATCGCTTGGCGCGCGAAGCCGCGATGCGGGCCGAACGCCTGGGCCAGATCGCGCAGGATTATGCCGGCTGGAGCAACCGGCTGGCCGATGCCGAAGGCCAGATCGTCGAGCTCGATGCCCGGCGCGAGCAGATCGCGGCGTCGATCGCCGAGCTTGCCGCCAAGCCCGCCGAGATCGAGGCCAAGCGCATGGCGCTGGGCGGCGAGATCGACAAGGCCGAGCACAATCGGCAGCAGGCGGCCGATCGCCTGGCGATCGGCGAGACGCGGCTTGGCGAGGCCGACAAGGCGC
>DATHNU010000630.1:0-14547 GCA_035485695.1 Reyranella sp.
GGGTGAAGGCGAAGCGCCCGCTTTCCCCGACTTCGACTGCTTCATCGCCCCGGGCACGCACGCCTTCGCCTTCAAGGGCCTGATCGAGTGCAACTGGCTGCAGGCGCTGGAGGTCGGCATCGATCCGGCGCACGCCTCCTACCTCCATCGCTTCTATGAGGATGAGGACACCGGCGCTTCCTACGGCAAGCAGTTCCGCTCGGCCTCGGCCGATTCCGACATCCCGATGACGCGTCTGCTGCGCGAATTCACCCGTCCTCAGATCGACGTCGAAGGAACCGACTACGGCCTTCGGCTGTTCGCATTGCGCCGGCTGAACGACAAGCACACCCATGTGCGCGTCACCAACCTCGTCTTCCCCTACGCCTTCGTGATCCCGATGAGCGCAGAGATGACGATCACCCAGTGGCACGTGCCGATCGACGACACCTCCTGCTACTGGTACGCCATCTTCACCAGCTTCGGCGCGCCGGTCGACCATGCTGAGATGCGCGAGCAGCGGCTAAAACTCTATCAGCTGCCCGACTACCGCCCGCGCCTCGGCCGCCACAATGCCTGGGGCCACAACGTCACCGAGCAGGCCAGCCAGACCTTCACCGGCATGGGCTTCGACATCAACGTGCACGACCAGTGGGCGATCGAAAGCCAGGGCCGCATCCAGGACCGCACGCGCGAGCATCTCGGCACCACCGACAAGGCGATCGTGGCCTACCGCCGCATGCTGCTGTCGGCAATCGGCCAGGTGGCGAATGGCGAGAAGCCGCCGATGTGGCTCGATCGGCAGCGCGCCGGCGCGATCCGCGGCCCCATCGCCATCGACGGCATGGGCCCGACCGAAGGCTGGCAGTCCTACTGGAAGGACGTCGATGCGCGCCGCCGCAGCGACTCGAGCTGGGCGGCCAAGACCATCCCGCCGCTGGTCGCGTAGGCCCGCATGAGCCTGGTCGAACGCGCGGGCCTGTGGACCGAGGACCGCAAGGTCGCAACGCGCGAGGCGGAGCGCCGCATCAAGGCGGCCGAGCTCTCCGTCGTGCGCCTGGCCTTCGCCGACCAGCACGGCGTGCTGCGCGGCAAGACCCTGGTGGTGGGCGAGGTCGATGCCGCGCTCAAGAACGGCCTCGGCTTCACCACGACGATGCTCTTGAAGGATACCTCGCACCGCACCGTGTTCCCGGTCTGGCAGCCGGGCGGCGGCTTCGGCATGAAGGAGCTCGAGGGCGCGGCTGACGTGATCATGCTGCCCGATCCCACGACCTTCCGCGTGCTGCCGTGGGCGCCGCATTCGGGTTGGATGCTGTGCGACATCTATTTCAGCGACGGCCGTCCCATGCCGCTCAGCACGCGGCACATCTGCCGGAGCGCACTGCAGACGCTGGGCGAGCGCGGCTACGACTTCGTGGCCGGCCTCGAAGTCGAGTTCCATCTCTTCAAGCTTGAGAAGGCGAGGCTCGGCATTGAGGACTCCGGCCAGCCCGGCGAACCGCCTGACGTGTCCCTGCTGAACCAGGGCTATCAGTATCTGACCGAGCAGCGTTACGACGAGATGGACCCGATCCTGGAGATCCTGCGCACCAACCTCGTCGATCTCGGGCTGCCGCTGCGCTCCATCGAGGTCGAGTTCGGGCCGAGCCAGGTCGAGTTCACCTTCCGCACCGGCAGCGGCCTTGCACCGGCCGACGCCATGGTGCTGTTCAGGAGCGCCACCAAGCAGGTGGCGCAACGGCACGGCTATCACGCCACCTTCATGTGCCGGCCCAAGCTCGCCAACGTCATGTCGAGCGGCTGGCACCTGCACCAGTCGCTGACCGACCGGAAGAGCCACGCCAACGTCTTCATGGACGGACGCGAGCCCTTGTCGGCGGCCGGCCTGCACTACATGGCAGGACTGCTCGCCCATGCGCGCGGCGCGGCCGCCTTCAGTACGCCGACCTTGAACGGCTATAAGCGCTACCGCCCCTTCTCGCTCGCGCCCGACCGCGCCACCTGGGGACGCGACAATCGCGGTGTCATGGTGCGCGTGCTGGGCGGTCCGGGCGATCC
Organism: Reyranella sp.; assembly: GCA_035485695.1. Taxonomy (GTDB): domain Bacteria; phylum Pseudomonadota; class Alphaproteobacteria; order Reyranellales; family Reyranellaceae; genus Reyranella. The sequence continues at coordinate 2,041 of DATHNU010000630.1, forward strand.
CGCGACCCATCTCGAGAACCGGGTCGGCGAGCCCGCGGCCAACCCCTACCTCTACGTGGCGAGCCAGATCGTGAGCGGCCTGGACGGGCTCGACCGCAAGCTCGATCCCGGCCCGTCGGCCGACACGCCCTATGACGCCCAGGCGCCGGCGCTGCCGCGATCCCTGGCCGAGTCGCTGGCCGCGCTCGGCGAGGACAAGGCGCTGCGCGCGGGCTTTGGCGACTTCTTCATCGACTACTATCTCAAGCTGAAGCAGGCCGAGATCGACCGCTTCACTCTCGACGTCAGCGACTGGGAGCAGCGCGAGTATTTTTCGCTGTTCTAGTTCTTGCCCGACCGCGGGCCTCCAGGCCCGCTCATGACTCATATTCCTCTCCCCCCCTTGGGGGAGAGGTTAGGTGAGGGGGTCAACGCGAAGGCTGCCTCCTGCATCACCCCCTCACCCAGCCTCTCCCCCAAGGGGGAGAGGAGCATGACAAAAGATGATGAGCGGGCCTGCACCCGCGGTCCGGCAAGATAGTGAAGTCTTGCATCCCAATCCCCATATTGGAGCATGTTCGACTTCCAGCCTTCGCTCGTCTCCGACGAGCTGAATCTGTCGGGCGACGCCAGTTTCCCGGCAGAAACCACCCCCAACGAGCAACCACTCTTCGACGCCTATTCGCAGGCCGTCGTCGACGTCGTCGACCGGGTCGGCCCGGCCGTCGTGCGGGTCGAGACCCCGCCCGACCGCGAGAAGCGCCAGCGCGGCGGCACCGGTTCGGGCGTCGTGATCTCGCCCGACGGCCTGGTGCTGACCAACAGCCATGTCGTGCAGGGCGCCTCGACCGTCCGGCTGGCGCTGGCCGACACGCGCACCGTCAAGGCGCGTGTGCTGGGCGACGACCCGCACACCGACCTCGCCCTGCTGCGCATCGTCGACGATGTCGCTCTGCCGGCGGCGCGGCTCGGCAACTCCAAGGGACTGCGCCGCGGCCAGCTCGTGGTGGCGATCGGCAACCCGCTGGGCTTCGAATCGACGGTGACGGCCGGCGTTGTCTCGGCGCTCGGCCGTTCGCTGCGCTCGAGCACGGGCCGGCTGATCGACGACGTGATCCAGACCGACGCCGCACTCAATCCCGGCAATTCAGGCGGCCCGCTCGTCTCCTCGCGCGGCGAGGTCATAGGCATCAACACCGCGGTGATCGCCGGCGCCCAGGGCATCTGCTTCGCCGTCGCCAGCAACACCGCCAGCCACGTGGTGAGCGAGATCATCCGTCACGGCCGGGTGCGGCGGGCCTTCATCGGCGTCGCCGGCCAGACCGTGCCGCTGCCGCGCCGGCTCGCCCTGGCGCTCGGCCTCGGACAGGCGCAGGGCGTGGCGATCGCCAGCCTCGAGGCCGACGGTCCCGCCGCCAAGGCCGGGCTGCAGCCGGGCAATATCGTGCTGGCGCTGGGCGGCGATCGGGTGACCGGCGCCGACGACCTGGTGCGCCTGCTGGGCGGCGACCGCATCGGCATCGAGACGCCGCTGTCGGTGATCGCAGGCAGCGAGCTCAAGCAGGTCGTCGTGGTACCGGCCGAGCGGACCGGCGGCCAGGCGAAAGACGGGGGTAAATGAAACCAATCGCCGTCGTCCCTTGCAGCTAAAGCAGATTCCGATTGGACGGACGCACGTCTTTGCTGGGGGCGCGCCACTTAGCGCGGAGGTTACTCCGCGTGCAGTGGCGCGCCCCCAGCGATGACATGATTCCAAGCGATCGGAACGCGCCTTAGCGCCCAGCGCGTCTGAGAGCGGCTTCGGTCTCGCTGACGAGAGCGGCGATCAACTCGCCTGACGGCATCTCGCGCGCCAGCGACGGCGCCTGCCCGCTCCACAGCGGCATGAAATCCGTCGAGCCTTTGGCCTCGGCGGCAGCGCGTAGCGGGAAGGCGGCGCCGGCCGCCAGCGGAAACGCCGGCGCATGGGCGCTGAGCGGGCCGACTTCGCGGATAAAGCGATTGATGATGCCGCGCGCCGGCCGTCCGGTGAAGAGATTGGTGACGGTCGTGCTGTCGTCGCTCGCCGCCTTGAGCGCGGCCCGATGCAGCGCCACGGTCTTGGCTTCCGGCGTCAGCAGGAATGCCGTGCCGATCTGGGCACCGGCAGCGCCCAGCGCGAGCGCCGCGGCGACGCCCCGGCCGTCGCCGATGCCGCCGGCGGCGATCACCGGTACTTTCACCGCGTCGACCACCTGGGGCACCAGCGCCATGGTGCCGGCCTGGCAGGCGACGTCCTCGGTCAGGAACATGCCGCGATGGCCGCCCGCTTCCGCGCCCTGCGCGATCACCGCGTCGCAGCCATGCGCCTCGAGCCAGCGTGCTTCCGCAGCCGTCGTGGCCGAGCTGATGACGACGATCTTCTCCGCCTTCAGGCGCTTCACCAGCGCGGCGTCGGGCAGGCCGAAATGGAAGCTCGCGACCTTGGGCTTCAATTCCAGCAGCACGTCGCACAGCGCCGCGTCGAAAGGAGCGCGCACCGGCCCGTCGGCGCCGGCGTCGGCCGGCAAACCCAATTCGCGATAATAGGGCTCCAGCCGCTTGCGCCAGCCGGCTTCGCGTACCGCATCCGCAACCGGCGGCTCATGAACGAAGAAGTTGACGTTGATCGACCGCCCGGTTCCCTGCTGCACGATCTGCAGTTCGGTGCGCAGCGTCTCGGCGGTCAGCATGGCGGCAGCGATCGAACCCAGCCCGCCCGCCTGCGAGACCGCGATCGCCATCTGCGGTGAACTTGCCCCCGCCATCGGCGCCTGGATGATGGGATGGTCGATGCCAAAGAGATCGAGCAGACGACGGTCGGACCATTTCATGGGACTTCCTCCTTGGGCAGGCCGGACTCTAGCATGTTAGGCTCCGGCTTCGATCCCGGGAGCGCGTCATGATGCACAAGAGCATCACGGTCTTCACCGTCAAGGATGTCATGGAGAGCCTCGCCTACTACCGCGAGAAGCTCGGTTTCGACGCCGCTTTCGAGTACGGCAAGCCGACCTTCTATGTCGGCCTGTGCTCGGGCAACGTCACGCTGCACCTCATCGCCGCGTCGAAGACGACGCGACAGCCCGGCCAGGGCGCCGTCAGCATATTCGTCGACAATGTCGACGCACTGCACGCCGACCTGGTCAAGCGCGGCGCGAAAGTTCTCAAGGCGCCACAGGACTACGACTATGGCCTGCGCGACTTCGACGTTGCCGACCTGGACGGCAACATGATCTTCTTCGGCATGGAATCGAAGAAGAGTTCGTGAAAATCGCGGCCGTCCGCCTGTTCGTCGAGGATGTCGCCGCTGTCCGTTCCTTTTATGCCGAACTGCTGGCACTGCAGTCGGTATCGCTGGAGCCGACCGTGCTGGTGTTCGATGCAGGCCCGCTCCTGATCGTCGAGCAGGCCGATGCCGAGGCACGGGCGGAGGGTCTGGTCGGGCGGTTTGCCGGAGTTTCGCTCGGCGTGTCCGACATCGAGGCGCTGCACGGCCGACTGAAGGCCAGCGGCTGCACGATCGTCGGGCCGCCCGAGCGGCAATCCTGGGGCGGCACGCTCATGCATGTAAAGGATCCGGGCGGCAACATCGTGTCGTTCGTCCAGAACTGATCGACATCACAAGGAACGCATTCATGGAACTCTGGCAATACGACGCGACCGACCTCGCGCGTCTCATCCGCACCGGTCAAGCCTCGGCGCGCGAAGCGGTCGATTCGGTGCTGGCTCGCCTGCACAAGGTCAATCCGGCGATCAACGCCGTGGTGCGCGTGCTCGAGCAGGAGGCACGCGCCGCCGCGGAGACGGCCGATGCCGGCCGCGCGCGCGGCCACGCCCTGCCGCCGCTGCATGGCGTGCCGGTCACGACCAAGGTCAATGTCGACCAGGCCGGGCTGCCGACCGACAACGGCGTGGTGCCCCTGAAGGACTTCCTGGCCCAGGAGGACAGCCCGGTCGTCGCCAACCTGAAGCATGCCGGGGCCATCATTGTCGGGCGCACCAATGCGCCGGCTTTTTCGATGCGCATTTTTACCGACAACGCGCTGCATGGAAGGACGCTTAACCCGCGCGATCCCTCGGTGACGCCGGGCGGCTCGAGCGGCGGAGCAGGAGCGGCGACCGCGGCCGGCATCGGCGCCATCGCCCACGGCAACGACATCGGCGGCTCGGTGCGGATTCCGGCCTACTGCAACGGCGTGGTCGGCTTGCGCACGGGCTTCGGCCGCATCCCTTCCCTCAACCCCACCGCGCCGGCAGGCCGGCCGATCGGCGCGGTGCTGATGGCGGTGCAAGGGCCACACACCCGCACGGTGCGCGATGCGCGCCTCGCGCTGCAAGTCATGGCGCGCGGCGATCGGCGCGACTGGCGCTGGAACGACGTGCCGATGGAAGGGCCGCCGCCGGCGCGGCCGATCAAGGTCGCGATCGTGCCCGAGGTGCCGGGCGGGCCGACGCATCCGGCGCAGGCGGCCGCGGTGCGGCTGGCGGGCAAGCACCTGCGGGCGGCGGGCTATGTCGTCGAGGAGGTGCTGCCGCCCGACATGGAGCGCGGCGTCGAGCTCTGGCACACCATCCTGATCACCGACATGTTCGGCGGTCTGTGGCCCCAGATGCAGAAGATGGGCGACCCCGACGGCATCACCTCGATGAAGGGCTGGCTCGACTTGCACAAGCCGGCGGACGTCACGACCTATGTCGGCGCGCTGACCGAACGCGAAGGCCTGCTGCTGCGCTGGATGACCTTCTTCCAGCAATGGCCCCTGGTCATCCTGCCGACACTCGCCGACCTGCCGCCGCACCAGGTCGCCGACATCGAACCGGGTGGCCAGAAGAAGATCCTGGAGTCGATGCGTCCGGCGCTGCTTGCTCCGCTGCTCGGACTGCCCGGCCTCGCCGTGCCCGTCGGCAGCCATGGCAAGCTGCGCACCGGCGTCCAGATCATGGCGATGCGCAACCGTGAGGATCTCTGCCTCGATGCCGGCGAGGTGATCGAGGCGGCCGAGGGCGTGGTGACGCCGATCGACCCGCAGCGCTAGCCGCGCGGCGGCAGGTCGATCCGGGCGTCGCGCAGCTTATGCTCCAGCACCGGGATGGCCGACGCGGTATTCCCGGCTTTGCACTGTTCGATGGCGACGCTGCCATCGACCGTGCCTTGCCCAGGCGTGCGACCTGCGGTCCTGCTCGAAATGTAGGCCTCGTACTTCTGGCTCAGCGCCTGGCAGTAGTTGGCGTCGCTCGTCTGCGCCGATACGCCGAACGGCATCAGCACCGCCACGGCCGGCACCAGCCAGCTGATCGATTTCATGACGGCCCCTGTCGCTGGATGAATCGTTCTGTAAGGTCTACGCCACCATTCTGACGACAAGCTGACAGGGCGGTCGACGTGATCACCTGGTGCGAGCGCGTCGATCGGGGCGGCTTGGGTCCGGCCGCCCCGATCGGGCCCGACTAGCTGCGGCTCGGCAAGCTGACCTTGGCATCCTGCAGCTTGCGCTCGAGGACGGGAATGCCCTCGGCGGTATCACCCGCCTTGCACTGCGCCATGGCCACCTGGCCGTCGACGCCGCCCGTCTGCTGGGCGTGGCCGTTCGTGTTCTCGATGAATGCCTCGTAGCGAGCGGTGAGCCGCCTGCAGTACGTGGCATCACTGACCTGCGCGGACGACGTCAGCGGGAACCCGACGACAACGAGAGGCATCAGCCACTTCAGGTTCGCAATCATATCTACCTCCATGCTCATGATCGAGCGTCGTGGAAGTAGTGCCCGATGGCGGCCTCAATGCGGCCACCCGATTACTGAGCGCTGACACACAGTCGTCTCATTCACTGACATAAAACTTACTTTCGTGGCGTGCGAAAGATGCAGGGCGCACCGTCGTCGCCCGAGACGGCGGCGCGTTGCGACCATTGCCACAGCGGAGTCCAATACGCGTCAAGAAGTTCGGCGGCGGCCTTTTGATCGTCGACGATGTAGCCGAACTCCTGCAGGTTCACCGGATAGAGATTGTCCGAGCCGACATAGAAAATCCGATCATCGACCATCCAGAGTTTTGCGTGGTTTGCAAAAGTCTTGCCGCCCGGCCAGGTCGCGTCGGGTCCAAAGCGCAGCGGCGCCAGGTGCACGTGGCTGCACAGCAGTGCGTTTATGGGATCGGGACCCCTTCGCACCTCGTAGCGTTCCTTGGGATCGCGCTTGTCGACGCGCTTCTGCAGCAGGTCGCGCAGATGGCGCGCGAACGCCGCCAGGCTGACGCCGTTATAGTAGGTGCTGCCGCTGTCACCCAGCGCGCCCGGGTTGGACAGGACGATGTAGACCTGTCCATCGCGCCGCTCGATGAAGTCGAGCAGGCGGTCGAGCGTGCTGTCGGGAAAGATCGGGTCGGCGCGGCCCAGGACGAAGCCGACATCCTGCTGCGAGATGCGGATCGTGTGGCGCGCCGCGCCGAACATCAGGTCGCGCGCGAGCTCGCTCTGGTTGGCGAAGTCGGTGGTGATGCCGGCGCCCAGCCGGCCGACCGCGAGGATGGGCACGCCCCCGGTCGCCGGCCGGTTCGTCATGAGCGGCGCGTCGGGTCCGGGGCAAGCGCCGCTGGCGTCGCCCTGGCCGCTGGTGAAGGTCGCGAGCTGCACTGCCGGCTTCTTGTCGAGATTGGCGCAGATGAACTGCCACAGACGGTCGGCGAAGCGCGAGGCGCTGGCCGCCGCCGGACCGCGCACCACCATCGACAGATCGTGCACCGGATTGTCGATCAGGTAGTCCTCCGACCACAGATTGTGGCCGCCGACGCGGGCCACGCTGCCGTCGACGGCGATGAATTTGGCATGCGGCCAGGAGAAGCCCTTGCAGGGCTGGCTGGCGGAGCACGACTGCATGGCGGCGACGTCGATGGTGAGGCGCGCGCCGGGAATGTCGCGCAGCTCGGACGTGAGCTGCGCCAGCAGCGCCGCCGCGTCGGATCCGTCGGGCGGATACTGCCCGACGATGAGGCGGACCGTGACCGGCCGTCGGCTGGCCGCCAGGTCGTTGAGCCCGGCACGCAGCGCGCCGAGAAAGCGCGTATCGGGAACCGGCTGCAGAACCGCGATGTCGACGAAACGCCGCGCCCCCGCGATCAGGTCGTGCACCGGCAGCAGCAACGCGTCGGAGTGCCCGAAGCATACCTTGCGCCTGCCGGACGGCGCGCCGGTTGCCGCCCAGACCGTGCCGCAGGTGCCGCCACCGGGGCAGTCGGCGTCGCTGTTGCAGGACGGCAGAAGGACGTCGCGCGCGCAGTTCTTGCAGTCCAGCGCATAGAATGGCAGGTCGTCGGCGCGATGGCCCCAGCGCGTCGGACTTTGTATCAGCCAGTCCGCCGGCAGCTTGTTGCCGCCGGTGAGGTCGTAGGTGATGCCGGCGAAGGCGCCGTTGGGATCGCTCTTGGCGACCTCGCGCCGCAGCTGCTCGAGCAGGGGAACGGGCGAGTTCTCGTCGGGAGTCGTGATGCCGCGGTCGCGCACAAGATCGGTGATCTGCGTTGCCGAAGAGAGCGCGCTGTGATCGCGCTCGCCCTGCTCGCGGGAGACGACGGTGTTTGGCAGATTCCCGCTACAGGACGCCAGCAGACCGAGCAGGACAAGACCGGCGAGCCGCCTGGGCCCGCGCGCAAAGGTCACGGACATGGACAGCGACTGAATCCCCTCTCAAACTGCGGCAAATTCTGAAACGCAAATAGTTCGATGAGGTTCCCTTCGCATGAGCAGCAAAGCATCGCACGACATCGGCTGGATCGGCCTCGGCCGCATGGGCGAGGCCATGGCGGCCCGCCTGGTCAAGGCAGGGCACGGGATATCGGTATGGAATCGCACCGCGTCGAAGGCCGAGCCACTGGCCAAGATCGGCGCCGAAGTGGTGACCGACAAGGCCGCGATGGCCCACTGCGCCACGGTCTTCACCATGGTCTCCACCACCGACGACCTGAAGGACATATTGTTCGGCAAGGGCGGGGTTCTGACCGGCAACGCACGGCCCAAGCGCGTCGTCGACATGTCGTCGATCTCCGATTCGGGGTCGGCCGAAATCCGCAAGGGACTGGGCGAAGCGGGCGTGGCCTATCTCAGCGCCCCGGTGTCGGGCAATGCCAAGGTCGCCAAGGCGGGCAAGCTTCTGGTCGTGGCGTCCGGTCCGAAGGCCGAATACGACGCGGTGCAGCCGCTGCTGGCGGCGCTGGGACGCTCGGCGATGTATGTCGGCGAAGGCGAGCTTTCGAGGATCTGGAAGATCGCCCACAACACGATGTTCGGCGTCATCATCCATTCCCTGTGCGAGATCACGCTGCTCGCCGAGAAGGCCGGCATTCCGCGGAATGTCTTCCTGGAATCGATCAATCAGAGCGTGCTGGGCTCAATGTACACCAAGTACAAGACGCCGGGGCTGGTGAACCTTGATTTCACCACCACCTTCACGCCCACGTTGCTGCTGAAGGACATGGAGCTCGGCATGGGCGCCGCCAAGTCACTCGGCGTCATGATGCCGACCGCCTCGGTGACGCGCGACAGCATCCTGTCCCTGTCGCATCAATATCCCGGCGACATCGACTTCTCCGTGCTGCTGCTCGAGCTAGCGCGCGCCGCCGGCATGAAGCTCGAGCCGGAGAACGTGAAGGTGAGCGATGGTCTGCAGTAGCGCTGGGGGCGCGCCACTCCAGTGGCGCGTCATCGTCATGCGGAGCGCGGACCTCCAGGTCCGCTCACGCTCATGATGCGGACCTGGAGGTCCGCGCTCCGGCACCGACGCGCCACGGGAGTGGCGCGCGCCCAGCCATGACCAGGCTCCTCCTCAAATCCGGCATCGTCGTCACCCAGGATCCGAAGCTCGGCGTACTGCCGACTGGCGACGTGCTCGTCGAAGATGGCCGCATCGCTGCCGTCGCGCCCAAGCTCGAAGCCGATGGCGAGACGATCGACTGCGCCGGTCACTTCGTGCTGCCGGGACTCATTAACGCCCACATGCACACCTGGCAGACGGCGTTGCGGTCGGTCGCGGCGAACTGGACCCTGCTGGAATATTTCCGCCACGTCCATGCGGGCCTCGCCACGGTGTTCGTGCCCGAGGACATCCACATCGCCACGTTGGCCGGCGCGCTGAACCAACTCGACCACGGCGTGACGACGCTGGTGGACTGGGCGCACAACAATCCGACGCCCGCGCACACCGATGCCGGCATCGCCGGGCTGAAGGAAAGCGGCATCCGCGCCGCCTTCTTCCACGGCTCGCCCAAGCCCGACCCCAAGCCGGGCGAGCGGCATTTCTCGGAGGTCCCGCACCCACGCCGCGAGATCGAGCGCCTGTTGAAGGGGCCGCTGGCCGATCGCAATGCCCTGGTCACGCTCGGCATGGCGGTGCTCGGTCCGCACTATTCCACGCTCGACGTCAGCGCCCACGACTTCGCTCTCGCCAAGGAAATGGGCCTGATCGCCTCCATGCATCAGGGCGGCGGCGACGCCAAGACGCCGGGCGGCTGGGAGACCTTGATGGCGCGAGGCCTGGTCGGTCCGCACATCAATATCGTGCACGGCAACAACCTCACCGACGCCCAGCTCAAAGCCTTCGTCGATCTGGGTGTGAGCTTCTCGATCACGCCGGAGAACGAGATGGCGCAGGGCCACGGCCATCCCATCACCGGCCGGCTGCGCGCGCTGGGCTCGGGTCCGTCGGTCGGCGTCGATCTCGAATCGGCGATCAGCGGCGACATGTTCACCGTGGCGCGCATGGCGCTCGCCTCGCAGCGCGCGCTCGACAACGCAGCGGAACGCGGCCGCAGCGGCGGCATCCCGGCGACCTCGACGGTGCCCGCTGGCGAAGCGCTCGACTGGATCACCACCCGGGGGGCGGCGATGCTGGGCATGTCCGACCGCATCGGCAGCCTGGCGCCCGGCAAGCAGGCCGACATCGCCGTGATGTCGCTGGGACCGCTCGCCATGTGGCCGGTGCACGATGCGGTGGCCTCGGTCGTCATGCAGGGCTCCGGCGCCCGGGTGCGCGACGTACTGGTGGCCGGCCAATTCGCCAAGCGCGACGGCCGGCTGTTGCGTTCCGATCTAGCCGCAGTACGCCAAAAGCTTGCGGCGTCCGGTGAACGCATCCTGGCTCATCTCGACATCAACAGCGTCAGCGGCCAGATTGCCGCTCAATAAAAAATTGCAGGAGAGCTTCAATGCGTCTCGTCATGGCAGCCCTGGCGGCCGCCTTCGCCGCGTCGGCCGCGCACGCCCAGACCTATCCCACCAAGCCGGTGCACGTCATCGTGCCCTTCACGCCGGGCAGCGCCACCGACGTGGTGGCGCGCACCGTGGCGCAAGCGCTGTCGACCCGCATGGGTCAGGTCTTCGTGGTCGAGAACCGGCCGGGCGCCGGCGGCACGATCGGCGCGAACCTCGTCGCCAAGGCGGCGCCCGACGGCTACACGCTTCTGGTCAACTCGTCGGGCCACACGGTCAATCCCTCGATCTATCCCAGCATCCCCTTCGACACGGCCAAGGACTTAACGGGCATCAGCCTGCTCGCCGAGCAGCCCAACATCCTGGTCGTGGCGCCGTCGAAAGGCTGGAAGACCGCCGGCGATCTGGTGAAGGCAGCCAAGGCCGAGCCCGGCAAGCTCACCTATGCCTCGGCCGGCGCCGGCAGCGCCACCCACATGAACGCCGAGAAGTTCCGCGTGAGCGCCGGCATCGACGCCGTGCATATCCCCTACAAGGGCACGCCCGAGGCGCTGACCGACACCATGAACGGCAGGGTCGACTATTTCTTCGCCCCGGTCATCGCCGCCCTGCCGATGGTCCGTGACAACCGGGTGACGGCGCTGGCCGTCGGCAGCGCCAAGCGTGCCTCGGTGTTGCCCGACGTGCCGACGACGGAAGAGGCGGGCTATCCGGGGAGCGCCTACAATTTCTGGGTCGGCATGCTGGCGCCGGCTGGCACGCCGCCCGCCATCGTCGATCAGCTCAACAAGGAAGTCACGGCCGCCCTTGCCTCGCCCGAGGTCAAGGACCGGCTGGCCGCGCTCGGCGCCGACGCCGCGCCGATGCCCGCCGCCGACTTCGACAAGATGATCGCGCAGGAGCTCAAGGACAACGCCGCGCTAGTGAAGCAGGCTGGCATCACGGTGCAATAAGGCTGTAGCATCCTCCCGGGAGCTGGGAGGAGACAAAATGGTCAAGACATCACGCCGCGCCATGCTGGCCGGCGCGGCTGCGGCCGCAGGCCTGCCGCGCATCGCCATCGCGCAGGCGCGCGAGAAGATCCGGATCGGCGTGCCGACCAAGACCTATTGGCCGACGATCGTCTGCGAGACGGCGCTGCGCCACAAGCTGTTCGACAAGGAAGGCATCGACGCCGAGCTCACGATCTATCGCGGCGGCGCCGAAGGCTTCGAGGCCGTGGCCGCAGGCGCCGCCGACCTGATCCTGAACTCCTCGTCGAGCGTCGCCGCCGGCCTGAAGAAAGGCGTCAACGTCAAATGCGTCGCCAACGGCTCGAACGGCTACTACGGCTGGTACCTGGTCGTGAAGCCCGAGTCCAAGGTGACCAAGGTCGAGGATCTCGCCGGCAAGAAAGTCGGCATCACCTCGGCGGGCTCGGGCTCGGACATTCTCGCCCTTTGGACCGTGAATGCGCGCAAGGTCGAGTTCACCCGCGTGCCTCTGGGCGGCGGCGGGCTGGTGCCCAACCTGTTCTCCGGCAACATCGACGCCACCGTCCTCTACTCGCCGCTCACCTACAAGGTGATGCAGGCCAAGGAGGCGCGCTCGATCATCGACTACGGCGCCGAGGTGCCGGCGCATTCGACCGCGAGCTGGATCGCCACCGACAAGATCATCAAGGACCGTCCGGCCGCCGTGCAGAAGGCGCTGAACGCCATCTATGGCGGCGTGGCGTTCCTGCAGGACGACAAGAACCGCGACGCCTCGGTCAAGGTGATCGCCGAGATCGACGAGATTCCCGAGGCCATCGCCGCGGCCGAGCTCGACGGCAATCTCAAGAAACTTTCGCCCGACGGCGCCTTCACCAAGGAATGGATGGAACGCGCGCTCGACATGGCGAAGCTGATCGGCATGACCGACCTGGCGCCGGTCGAACAGACCTATATCGAGACCTTCAAGCCGGTGCCGACGGTGCCGACCAAAGCGTGAACCAGGTCCAGATCGTCTCCGCGCGACTGGCGCTGTTCGCAGCCGTGCTGGCCGCGTGGGCATTGCTGCCCACATACGGCGTGGTCGATGCGAGGCTGCTGCCGCCGCTGGGTGATGTGCTGTCGATGCTGGCCAAGCAGCTTGGCCGTCCGCAGGTCCACGAAGCCATCGGCATCACCGCCCTTGAAGTGATCGTGGCCTTCATCATTGCCGTGCCAATCGGGGCTGCGCTGGGCGTGCTGGCGGCCGAGAACGACTATTTCGGCCAGATCTTCAAGCCCATGCTGTTCTACGTCTTCAGCGTGCCGAAATCGATCTTCCTGCCGATGTTCATCCTCACCTT
>DATHNU010000631.1:0-2260 GCA_035485695.1 Reyranella sp.
TGCAGGCGGGCTTCCACGAGGTCATGGATACCGAGGCGATGTTCAGAAAGTGCTTTGCCGAGATGCAGGCGAAGAAGCTGCTGCCGCCGCGCTGACGATGCAGGTCACTCTTCCCAGAAGGTGCGCAGGCGCTGCAGGCGGAGCGCCGGCGGATTGCCGGCAATGATCGCCCCGTTGATGGCGCCGATCGATACGCCCGAGATCCAATCGGGCTCGAAGCCGGCTTCCTGGAGAGCCTGGTAGACGCCCGCTGGTAGGCTCCCGGCTCACCGCCGCTCTGAAGGACGAGTTCGATCCGTTCCGGCCGGGCGATCCGGCGGGTCGCCTGGCCCTGGAACGACTTGGGTGGCTGATCCATCGAAGCCGCCCCCATTTCGATCGGCAGCATGACCGGCCGTGCATGACGTCATGGTGAAGGCTCGCTGCAGCAGCCTGCCACATCGTCCGACGATTGGCCGCCCTGCCTGTCGCCCGAACGGCGGCGGCAGCCATGAGCATCATCGACGGACGACCGTGGCGCGAGCGCCGACAAAAAGAGAGCCCGGACCGCACGATCCGAAGATCGCGCGGTCCGGGCCCTTGGACGCCCCCTCAAACCCTGGCGTGTTACTTGAGACTGTCCGAAATCCGCCTCAGTCCGCTCGTGGTGCTGTTCTCCAGATCGCCGACCCGTGCCGCGCGCTCGGCCCACTGCCTGACCAGCGGCGGCATCTCGTAGCCCAGCATCGACTCGGGCAGCCTGAGCTGCAGATTGCCCGTCGCGGCGAGGCAGGCCATCCCCAGAAAGCCCAGCTTGAACACCCATCCGAGCAGAAAACGCATCAACACCCCTTTGGCGATGCGGATGATAATTTCACAGGCTCCGACAAGACAGTGTCGGATCGTATCAATTGTTGCGCAGGGCGTGGGCGCGCCGGGCGAAGCTGGCGCGGACATGGTCGGCGAGATCGCGCGCGGCGGGGCTCTGGCCCGGCAGGGCGTAGAGATTGATGCGGAATTCCGGCATCGGCGGCAGACGCGCCTCGCGGGCACCTTTGCCCTCGAAGATTTCGAAGCGCTCGGGCACCGAGGAACGCAGCAGCGGCGCCACGGCGAGCCCGGCTTCGAGCACGGCATAGACCGGCTCCATGCGGCTCACCTCGCAGACCGCGCGCCAGTCGCGCCGCGCCTTGCCCAGCGCCTCCACCGCGACCGGCCGGAACACGCAGGTCGGCGCGCCCAGGGACACCGGCAGCGGGTCCTTCAAATGGGCATCGCCGCCCGGCACGCCGACCCAGACCAGCCGATCGGTGCGCAGCGTCTCGCCGTGCCGGCCGCACTCGGTCTCGGTGGTGAGCGCCAGATCGACTCCGCCTGACCGGAGCTGCTCGCGCACCACCCGGGAGTCCTCGCACACCAGGCTGACCCGCACCCGCGGCTGCGCCTTGGCGAAGCGGCGCAGGATGGGCGGCACGAAGCTCGCGATGATGTCGTAGGGCACGCCGAGGCGGACCTCGCCTTCGAATGACGATGTGCGCATCGACGACCAGACTTCGTCGTTGAGCGAGAGCAGCCGGCGCGCTTGGGCCAGAAGCCGCTCGCCGGCCGGCACCAGCACCAGGCGCCGGCCTGTGCGCTCGAACAACCGGCAATCGAGCGCCTCCTCCAGCCGCCTGACCTGCTGGCTGGCGGCCGCCTGGCTGACGCCGAGAGAGGCGGCGGCGCGCGTGACGCCGCCTGCGTCAACGACGGCAACGAAGGCCCGCAGCAGGGCGGTGTCGAGGTCTTTGCGCATCGAGGATATCATAAGATAAAACGAACGATCATATCAAAAACATTCGTTTTTATTATTTATAATCTACCCTTAACCTTCGCATCACCTCACCCTGAGGAGCGCCCGTAGGGCGCGTCTCGAAGGGTGGGCACCGGTCTTGCTGTTGCCCACCCTTCGAGACGCGTCGCTTCGCGACGCTCCTCAGGGTGAGGCATGGAGGCTACCTGCATGCGAACCAAAATCTCCGGCCTTTGGCTGCCGCTGGTGACGCCGTTCAAGGACGGCGCCATCGACTTTGCAAGCTATGAGCGCCTGATCGATCACTACATCGCGCAGGGCGTGGACGGGCTGTTCCCGCTCGGCACGACGGGGGAATTGCCGACAGTGGATGACGACGAAGTCGACGCGCTGGTCGAGCGCACCGTGGCCAAGGTCGCCGGCCGCGTGCCGGTGTTCGTGGGCGTGGGCGGCAACGCCACCCACAAGGTCGAGAAGGCGTTGCGGCGG
>DATHNU010000632.1:0-15829 GCA_035485695.1 Reyranella sp.
CATGTCGATGGCGCGCGGGCCGGGATTGGCGGCGCCGACATCGGCGAGCTGGCTGTACAGGATGTTGTAGGAGCGGTTGGAGAAGATCATCACGCAGATGTCGAGATTCTCGCGCGCCATCGTCCACAGCGCCTGGATCGTATACATCGCGCTGCCGTCGCCGATCATGCAGATGACCTTGCGGTCGGGGCAGGCGACGGCGGCACCGACAGCGACGGGCGCGCCGAAGCCGATCGAGCCGCCCATGTTGTTCAGCCAGTCGTGCGGCGGCGCGCCGGCGCTGAAGGGAAAAAAGCCGCGGCCGGTTGTCACCGATTCGTCGACCACGATCGCGCCCTCGGGCATCGTCGCGCCCAGCGCCTGGCCCAGGCCGTCGAGCGTGAACTTCCCCGTTGGACGATCGGGACGGTTCGGCTGGGCGATGCCTGCCGGCTTTTCGTTCAAGGCGCCGAGCTCGGCCGCCAGCGCCTCGAGCGAGGCCAGCGGATCGCCGTCGACCGGGCAGAGCGTGGTGATGTCGCAATCGTCGGGTGACAGCACACTGGGCTTGCCGGGATAGGCGAAGAAGGCATAGGGCGCCTTGGCGCCGCACAGCACCATCTGCTTGGTGCCCTTGAGCTGCGCCTGGGCATTCTCGATCACGAAGTGCAGGCGCAGCACCGGCACACGGCCCGCACCGCGCTCGATGCGCGCCGTGCCGCCGGCGCCCTGCACCTTGCAGCCGGTCTTGGCGGCGATCTTGCCGGCGAGTTCCAGGCCGCGCGCACGCAGGGCGCGGCCGCCGATGAACAGCATCGATGTCTGGCCGCTCTTGAGGGCTTTGGCGGCTGCGACCACCGCCTCGTTGGCGGGCTTCTGCGGCTGCGGCGTCTCGGGCGTCTCGGCGGCGCCTTCGGCTTCGGTCCATGCCGTGTCGGCGGGCAGGATCAGGGTGGCGATCTGGCCGGGCGCCACGCGCGCCGCCTGGATCGCCGCGGCGCCGTCGGTGGCCACCGTCTTGGCGGTGGGCGAAGTCTTCACCCAGTGCGAGAATGGCCGGGCGATGCCTTCGATGTCGGCGGTGAGCGGCGTATCGTACTTGATGTGATAGAGCGCGTGCTCGCCCACGATATTGACGATGCCCGAGCCCGCCTTCTTGGCGTTGTGGAGGTTGGCGGCGGCGTTGGCGAGGCCAGGACCGAGATGCAGCAGGGTCGAGGCCGGCTTGTCGGTCATGCGGTAGTAGCCGTCGGCCGCGCCGCTGCAGACGCCTTCGAACAGGCCCAGCACGCAGCGCATGCCCTCGACCCGGTCGAGCGCGCCCACGAAATGCATCTCCGACGTGCCGGGATTGGCGAAGCAGACTTCGACGCCGCCCTTGACCAAGGTCCGAACCAGACTTTCCGCTCCGTTCATCGCCGCCCCCGAACTTTTAGGAATGTGTATGCGGCGGCACCCTAGGCCAGTGGCCGGGCGAACCCAAGTCTTTGCGATTCCAAGATAATTCCAGAGGGTGAGCGTTCTCTCTTTATTCTCAACGATTTATTCAGTATACTTGAACCAATATTGCAGTTCTTAAGAACGAAAGTCATTTGATCCATGAGCCATTCGGTCCCCTCCGAGAGCTCGGCTGTCGATACGACCTTCATTGTCGGCGCCGACCTGGTCCAATTCGATCGTCCCGAACTGCCGATCTATCAGACGCCCGATTCGAAATGGGCGGAGGCCTGTTTCGACGAGGCGCCGTACGGCGCGCCGGTCGACCGGGTGTTCGGCGAGCCGGGCGACGTGCATCTCCATGGCGACAGCCTGCTGCACGACGAGCCGCAGGCTTCCCTGATCGCGCTGCCGGGCGAAGACCCGCTGGTCGTTTTGGCCGCCCTCTCCGACGGATTGGTCCTGCCGGCCTCGGAACCGGCGGTAGAGATCGCGACGGCCGCCGATTTCAGCGCGGACTCCCATCCCATCGTTCACCTGCACGATGGCTGGAGCTGGGACATCGCCGGCGCCGACTGGACTTTCGACTTCCACAGCTGATCCGCCGGGGGCACGCCCCCAGCGATGACTAAGCGTCGCCCAGCTCGAGCTGTACCAGGTTCACCCAATAGGCCGCGCCGGTCGTCAGGATCGCGTCGTTGAAATCGTAGAGCGGCGAATGGACATGGTGGCAGCCGCCTTCCTCGCCGCCGCCGTTGCCGATCATGATGTAGGCGCCGGGCTTCTTCTCCAGCATGAAGGCGAAATCCTCGGCGCCGGTGATCGGCGGCGTGTTGGGCTCGACATTCTCGCGGCCGACCGTGAGCGCCGCGGCCTCGACGGCGAGGCTCGTCTGCTCGACTGAATTGACCAGCGACGGATAGCGCCGGAAGTACCGGTAGTCGGCCTCGCAGCCGCCCGACTGGGCGATGCCGGCCGCCACCTCGCCCAGCCGCTTCTGCAGCAGTTCGCGAACGTCGCGCGAAAAGCTGCGTGCGGTGCCGCGTATCAGCACCTCCGAAGGAATGACGTTGGGCGAGCCGAAGGTGCCGGCGTGTATATGGCCGACGCTCAGCACCGCCGCCTGGCTCGGCGGCACGTTGCGGCCGACGATGCCCTGAACCGCGACGATGAACTGGCCGGCGACGAAGGTCGGATCAGTGCCCTGGTGGGGCATCGCGCCGTGGCCGCCGGTACCCTTGAACGTGACCTGCCAGCTGTCGGACGACGCCAGCATCGGCCCGGAGCGGATGGCGAAGCGGCCGGCCGGGATACCCGGCATGTTGTGCATGCCATACACGGTGTCGCAGTTGAACTTGTCGAACAGGCCTTCCTCGATCATCACCCGCGCGCCACCCTCGCCCTCCTCGGCCGGCTGGAAGATGAAGTGGATGGTGCCGGCGAAATCGGGCGCCGCCGCCAGGTGCTTGGCCGCGCCCAGCAGCATCGTGGTGTGGCCGTCATGGCCGCAGGCATGCATCTTGTTGGCGTTGACCGAGGCGTAGTCGAAGTCGTTCTTCTCCTGCAGGTGGAGCGCATCCATGTCGGCGCGCAAACCGATCGTCTTCTGGCCCGGCCGCTTGCCCTTGAGGGTGCCGACCACGCCGGTCTTGGCGAGGCCACGGTGCACCTCGATGCCCCACGATTGGAGCTTGTCGGCCACGATCTGCGAGGTGCGCTGCTCCTCGAAGGCGGTCTCGGGATGGCGGTGGATGTCGCGGCGGATGGCGCTGAGATCGGCCTGGTCGGCCGCCAGCAGATCGGGCGTGAATCGGGTCATGGTCTTCCTTCCATAGGCGGCGAGACTAGCCGCCCGCCGCGGCGCCCGTCGAGCGCCGTGTCCAGACACCGGCGAATCGTGGCGCATCGGCGAGGAGACGCCGCGCCTGCAGACGGGCGATCAGGCCATCAATCCCGCGGATTTGCAGCGGAGCAGGTCACGGACTGACCGGCGGAGATCAATACGAGGGGAGGCGGTCGAGCGCCTCGTCGGAAAGCCCGTCGTCGAACATCGTTTCAGCCCGAACGCCCGTCAGCAACCCGACAGGCTCCTGACCGATCCCATCATTCATGAGAGCTTGCTGCTTCTCGTGACACTGCGACCGTCGCCCGACACGGGACGCGGCCCCGCGGTCATCGTGGTATCCGGCCGTGCGTTTCCCCCGTCAGCGGAACGGCGCCAGGCTCATAGACGCAGCCAACCCTCGCAGTGCGCGGTCTGGACGCAATACTTGCCCGTCAGGCGGTCGAGTGCCTCGTCGGAAAGCTCATCGTCGAACGGCATCGCTTCAACCAGGCTGCGGGCGGCCGAGAGCGTCTGAAAGCTCATCCGCAATTCGACAGGCCGCTGCTCGATCTTGTCGCTCATGTATTTCCTCTCTCAGTAAGGTTATGGACTGCCCGCTCTGCCCAGGTTGCGTGGCGGTGCAACCGCTCGCCAGGGCGGGCGCCGCCACGCGGTCGAGCGCTTCGTCCGACAATTGGTCGTCGAACTCTCCTGCCTCCGGCCGCTGCAGTTCGATCTCGAATTCGTCACGCATGAGTCCCCTCCTAACCGGGATGTCGCCTGCCTTGACGGGCAGACACTCGTCGAACCTAGCCCGCCGCGTCGCTGGCGGGCTTGGCCCGCTTGCGGGCCGCCGCAAATTCGCGCTGGAAGCGCGGGCGCGCTGCATCGCTCAGCGAATCTTCTCCCTCTGCCAAACCGTGCCGACTATATTCGCTCGCGCACGGCCCGCCGCAAAACAAAGCTGCCGGGCGGTCGAGCGTTTCGTCGGAAAGTTCATCATCGAATTCCGACGCC
The DNA here is from genome assembly GCA_035485695.1 of Reyranella sp. Lineage (GTDB taxonomy): Bacteria > Pseudomonadota > Alphaproteobacteria > Reyranellales > Reyranellaceae > Reyranella. The sequence goes on from DATHNU010000632.1 coordinate 4,259, forward strand.
TGTGCTTCGCGTGGCTGGTTCACTTCATTCATGAGTCACCCCTTGCGCTCATGGCGCTGGATCGGCGCGCCACAACAAGATCGCTTGGCGAGCGATCGACTCCCTCGTCGGCCAATACGCCGACGAGCCCTGCAATATCTTGCTTGGACGCACTCGCCCGATCTTGCGATCGGACCATCTCGAGCGGCGGCAAAGGCGCTATCGGCGGTTTCCCGAATGACAGTAGATCGAAGTGTACGTCCGGTGAAGCGCCTCGTCGGCGGCCCCGCCGCGAGGTCCGTCGCGCCGGTTCCTGGCTGGACGCCCCACCGTCAAGGTCGGCCAGAATAGCTATTGGTGCAGGCGGTTTCCGACATCCGGTCGAGCGCCCATCCGAAAGTTCATCGTCGCCGAATTTGTCGGCTTCCACTTCCTGCCGTCCAGGTCACGCTTACCCCTGCTGTCAGTCGCTCGATCAATCTTGTCGGTCACCGCGGTCGACGCCCTGAATGCAGCTACCCGTGCAAAGGGGGCAATAGAAGCTCGAAGCTCTCCGGGCTTCAGCGAAGAGTTCGTCGTCGAACTCCGTCGGATCTTCACTAATGGCTATACACAATAGTTGGTGCCGCCGACGCAGTGGTAGCGATCGCGCGGCCGGTCTAGGGCTTCGTCGGTGAGTTCGTCGGCTACGTCGATAGCCGGGGCTTCCTGCTGCTCGCCCTGTCGTCCATGGATTTCTTTTCGTTCATTGTCATTCTCCCGATATGCACAAACGCGTGCCTCATGTGCTTCACGATACCCGGGGGCCGCCGCGCCTGTTGCGATCGTGCGGGCGGTGCCAGACGGTCGAAGGCCTCGTCGGAGAGTTCTTTGTCGAACGCTACCGCCTCGATCCTCAGCCGCTCGATCCAGTTGCTCAGAGTCCGTTCCCTGGCCTCATGATCCCGGCAATACCGGCAACCGACGTCGGTCGCCCTGATTTCCGGCAGCTATGCCGGCATGGCGCCATGGCGGGTAGCGCCATGGGCGCAACTCGGTGTTTCGGCCAGGCGGTCGAGGGCCTCGTCGCCGAGTTCATCATCGAAGTCGACTGCTGCCCGCTGTGCTTCCGCATTGATGTCGTTGGTCACGACTCTCTCTTTCGCTCTAGATAGCAGCGTCGGCCCGTGCCGACTTGGCCCGGCTGCGCGCCGCCTGGAACTCGCGCTGGAAGCGCGGGCGCGCCGCCTCGACATCGAAGTCGGCGAGCGTGCCGCCCTGCTCGAAGTGCCAGACGAATACCTTGCCGACCGCCCAGGTCGAGGCGGCGGCGACGCCCGGCACGACCAGCATGCCGACCAGCGAGCCGATGCCGGGAATGCTCTTCACCGCCGAGCCGATCGCGACCGAGACGCCGCTCACCGGCAGGACGCCGCCGATCAGCGACACGACGTAGGCTTTCACGATCTGCTTGGAAAAGGACTGGCCGTAGATCTCGCACAGGTCGGAGATCATCTTGATCTGCACGCCAACGATCACCGCCACATCGAAGCCCGGCAACGGCACCAGGCCGCCCAGTGCGCCGTAGACCGCGTGGCGACGGATGATCTGGTCGGCGACGTCACGGATTACCTCCGGGTCGTCCTTGCTTGCGGGTTGGTCGGTCACGACAGCTGCGTCGCTCATCGGATCTTCTCCCTTGGTCAAACCATGCGGCGGACCAGTCGTCCTCGACCGCTCGTGATCTCGCGGGTTAGGTCTGTCGTGCCGGCAAGGCAGCGGCGCCCGGCCGCGACGGGCCCGGGCCGCAGGCATTCAAGGATGCCGATGCAGCGGCCATGGCCGGACGGTCAAGTGCCTCGTCGGCAAGTCCGTCTTCGAACGCCGAGGTTGGCACCGCCGGCAGCTCGGTCTTCTCAATCACGACTTTTCGCTTGATCCCGGCGCGACGCCTGACTTTTTCGGGCCGGGCTTTTTCGGGCCCAGGACCGAACGGCAGCCGCAAGAGATGGCGACAATGGCCACACGGTCGAGTTCTTCGTCGAAAAGCTCGTCGGCGAACTCGGTATCCGGGATTTCCTGCTGTTCAGCCCTGTCGTCCATGGCTTTTCTCCTCGCCGCGGGAACCGACCCGGCACCTCATTCGCTGCCGCACCAACCCATGCAAATCGGCGCGGAACCGGCCGCCGGGCTGTCGAGCGATTCGTCGAAGAGTTCGTCGTCGAATTCGGCGCCTGCGCTTTTGCGCGGTTCGATCGTCTTTTTCATGATTCCCCCATCGCGCTCATGGCGGTGGCTTGGCACGCCATGGCGAGATCGCCTGGCGGACGGTCGATCGCCTCGTCGGCCAATTCGTCGACGAGGCCTGCATTATCTTCCTTGAACCGGCTCGCCCGATCTTGCGACCGGGACGTCTCAAGCGGCGGCAAGGGCGGCGTTATCAGTGGCATCCCGAATAACAGCAGAGCAAAGCAGTCGCCCGGTCGAGCGATTCGTCGGAAAGCTCGTCGTCGAACTCTGTGACTTCCATGTCCTGTGGCTCGATATTCTCGCTCATCGCGCACTCCAAACCGGCGAGACGCTCCCCGTGCCGCTCCGAGGAGCGGCCAAGCCGCGCATCGACACCGGCGGCGATGCACAACTATCGCGCAAGAATGCCCTATCTGCACCAACCGGGAAAGCCCCGAATGTCGTCACAGGCACTGTCAAAACCAACCCTGTCGTGCGCGAAACGCCGGGCCCTTTGCAAGCGCGCCTCGCCGCCTATAGTGCATGGGCGGGGGACAGGATGAAATTCATCCGGCTGTTGCTGGCGGAAGCAGGAGAGGTGCGCTGGCGCCTGGTGGCCAGCGTCGTGCTGGGCGGCGGCGCGATGGCCCTCATGATGACGGTCGTCAATTCGATCGCGGACCTTCCGGCCGACATGTCGGTCAACTGGGGCAACCTGGTTCTGTTCGTGCTCTGCGCCGTTGCGGTGATCAGCATGCAGGTCTACTCGCTCAACCTCACGGCGGTGCTGAGCGAGCGCATGATCGAGCGCGTGCGCGCCCGCATCGCCGGCCTCATCCGGCGCAGCGAGCTCGACGGCATCGAACGCATCGGGACCGTCCGAGTCTACGACACCGTCGCGCGCGAAACGACGGTCATCTCCTCCTCGGCCGGCATGATCACCTATTCAATGACCACCCTGGTCGCGCTGGTGCTGGCGGCGCTCTACGTCGCCGCGCTGTCGCTGCTGGCGTTCGCCGTGATCGTCGTGCTGCTCTCCGCCTGGGTCTATTTCTACCATTTCAGCCAGCGCCACAGCCGTGGCGCCCTGGTGGAAGCGATGTCCGCCGAATCGCGGTTCTTCGGGCTGCTGAGTCACCTGTTGTACGGCTTCAAGGAGATCAAGCTGCACAGCGCCCGCGGCGAGGACCTCGAGAAGGCCCATCTGGAGCCGGCATCGCAGGATGCCGAGTTCAAGAAGGTCGTGGCCGCGCGCCGCTTCAACAGCGGCCTCACCGTCTCCTACATGGTGTTCTACACCCTGCTCGGGGCCGCCGCCTTCATCCTCCCGCAGCATCTCGACAGCCCGCACACGGCGGTGAAGGTCGTCTATGTCGTGGTCTTCATGTTTACCACCGTCGAAGGCATCACCCGGGCCCTGCCGCTGCTGGCCAAGGTCGGGCTGGCGCTCGACAACCTCGACGCGCTCGAAGCCAGCCTGGTGAGAGCCGCCGGTGAGCCGCGCGAGTTCGTGGCCCAACCGCCCGCCTCCTTCAAGAGCATCGAGCTCGACGGCATCGTCTATGCCCATCGCGGACAGGATGGCGCGGCCTCGTTCACGCTCGGGCCGTGCGACCTCAGCATAAAACCGGGCGAGACCATCTTCGTGGTGGGCGGCAACGGCAGCGGCAAGTCCACGCTCACCCGCGTGCTGACGCAGCTCTACCGCGCCGAGGCCGGCGCCATCCTGTGGGACGGTGCGCTGGTCGACGGCAGCAACGCGCCGCCCTACCGCAACCTGTTCTCGGCCGTCTACGCCGACTTCCACCTGTTCGATCGCCTCTACGGCTTGGAAGGCGTCGACCCGGAGCATGTCCGCCGGCTGCTGGCCGATGTCGGCCTGGCCGACAAGACCCAGTACGTCGACGGACGCTTCACCAACGTCGAGCTGTCGACCGGCCAGCGCAAACGCCTCGCCCTGGTTGTGGCCCTGATCGAGGACAGGCCGATCTACGTGCTCGACGAGCTCAGCGCCGACCAGGACCCGGTCTTCCGGCAGCGCTACTACGAGGAATTCCTGCCGGCGCTCAAGGCGCGCGGCAAGACACTCATCGTGGTCAGCCACGACGAGCGCTACTTTGACATCGGTGACCGGGTGATCGTCATGCAGGACGGTCGTTTCGAACCAGGGAGCACGAAGCGGTGAGCATCAATCCGAGCGACCTCCGCCGCGCCGCGCGAGGCAACCGCGCCTTGTCGATCGCGATCGGCGTCCTGCTGGCCGGCGGGCTGGCGCTGCTGCTGCTGTGGAACGCTATCCTGGTGCGCATCCCGCCGGGCCGTGTCGGCGTGCTCTACAGCCTGTTCAGCGGCACCGTGACGGACGATCTCTATCCGGAGGGGCTGGCGATCAAGCTGCCGTGGAACCGGATGTACATCTTCGACGCGCGCTGGCAGGCCCTGCCCTTCGAGGTCCAGGCCTTCAGCCAGGAAGGCATGCCGGTCACGGTCAGGGCGACGATCATCTTCAGGCTGAGGCGGCCGCAGATCCCGAACGTCCTGGTCGAGCTCGGGACCGACTATGCCCAGGAGTTCGTCAAGCCGATCGCCACCAGCGCGGTTCGCCTGCTGGTCACACGCTACGATTCCCACGAGCTGTATACGGTGGGCTACAAGGATCTCTACGAGCGCCTGATGGAAATGCTGCAAAACAGCGCCGAAGCACGGTTCTTCGACTATCACGACGTCATCGTGCGGCAGATCGAGCTGCCCAAGGACATCGTCGACGCCATCCAGCGCAAGCTGAACGAGGAACAGATCGCGGCCTCCTACCAGTTCCGCCTGATCGCGCAACGGCAGGAAGCCGAACGCCTGCGCATCCAGGCGATCGGGCTGCGCAACTTCTACTCCATCCTCCAGGATTCGCTCACCGACAAGCTTTTGACGTGGCGCGGCATCGAGGCGACCGTGGAGATCGCCAAGTCGCCCAACAGCAAGATCGTCATCGTCGGCGGACAGAAGGACCAGATGCCGCTGATCCTGGGCAGCGAGTTCGGCCGCCTGCCGGCCTCGTCCGAGCCGGTGCCTCCCGTATCGGGGACGTCTTCACCACTGCCCGACTTCAACACCCTGCCGCCGATCTTTCCCAGCCCTGGAGGAGCCCCCCAGCCGAGCGACGGCGCCGCCGCCGGCGCTCCTCAACACTCGCCCAAATAGGAGGACGCCATGCACGGAATTCTCTGGCTTGTGCTCTATGTCGTGGTCTGCCTGCTGGCGGCCTATTTCGGGCGCGCGACGCGGCTCGGCTACTGGGGCACCTTCGTGGTGTCGCTGATCTTCACGCCGTTCCTGGTCGTGATCTTCCTGCTGCTGTTCGCTCCCCGTCGGCAGAAGGGCGTCTAGGGCGGGGCCTCCTTCATCTGGCTTTCTTCTCACTTTGCCTCTGACGCCCTCTCCGCCCGCGTCATCGTGGGGCGAGAGGGAGGGGACCCGCGCGCCAGCGCGGGGAGGGTGAGGTGGGTCATGAAAGATGATGCAACAAGCGCTCTCTCGCTCATTCGGTTTGTTTCTGAAGCACGCACCACCTCACCCTCCCATTGCTTCGCCATGGGCCCCACCCTCTCCCCCGCTGCGCGGCGGAGAGGGACTCTGAAACGAATCTAGAATCAGGCCGGCAGCGCCAAAGCGAATTCGGCGATGGCGGTCTCGGCGAAGCTGTCGAGGCCGGCCGCTTCCTCGAGCTGCCGCGAATCGCCGGTGCCGTTGGCGCACGGCGCCAAGCCCATGTCGATCGCCACCAGATACATCAGGTTGAAGACGACGCCGGCATTCATCAGGCTCGCGCGATAGGCCATGCCCTGATACTTCCAGGCAAGGCGGGGCAGCCGCGAGGCGATGACGATCACCAGGTCGGGCTTCTGGTCGTCCGGACCCAGCCCCATGGCGACGGCCGAGCGGTCGACGATCCGGTTGGCGATCGCCTCCGAGCCCGCGATGCGCACCAGGAAATGGCCGTGACTGTCGTAGTGGTAGAGCGCCGGTGCGAGCCCGTCGCAGCGGCGCACCGCGAGATAGAATTCGAGCTCGTTGATGCTGCCGCCCGCCGGGTAGGGCCGGCTGATGACGGTCTGCTGCTCGCTCGGCTGATGGCCGGTCGTGCGGCAGACCCGCCACAGGAACTCGGCCAGCGCATTCACCGATATCGCCTCCTGGGCGAAGCGCCGGATCGATTGGCGCCGCGCCTGCACGGCGTCCAGCGATTCGCTGCGCTGGCGAATGCGGGCGGGGTCGACAGGCGCCAGCGCAATGCGCTCGCCGTCCATGGTGGGCTTGATGGCCGGCGCCGACGCAAACTGGCCCTCGAACCGATAGACCCCGCCGATCGTCACTGCGTCGCGATTGTTGCGACTGGCCTCGTGCATCAGCAGATCGTGGAATTCCCAGCAGCGCCTGGCCTCGCTTTCGTCCAGATGGGCGAGATCGAGGAAGCCCGTCCGCCACAGCGACTCGGCGAGGCCGCCCGGCGTCGCCGGCCGTGGCGTCGCCAGAAGCTCAGCAAGGGCGGCAAGGCCGCGTGGCGCCAGGACGACGCGGGCGCGGGCGAGGCCCGAGTCGAGGACGACCCCGCCACCGTCGCGCCGAAGGTAGGCGAAGCGGCAGAGATGGAGATCTCCCGACGGAGGCGCGTCCGATCGCGGCCGCCAGCGACTCGCCAAGGCGTCGACACGCGCGAGCTCGCCCGCCTCGTCGGCGATGGTCCAGGCGAGCAGGCGACCGCGCGCGAAGCGCTCGATGTAGTAATCGAATGCCGCCTCGGCGCCCGAGGCGATCGCCACCAGCCGGTCCCGCGGGGCGCCAGGCCCGGCCAGGGCCATGACGGCGTCGGCGAGCGCCGCCGTCCTGGGCGTGAAGCCGAGCGGCCGCCAGTTGGCGATGTCGAGGGTGATGCGATCGCCGTCGCGCTCGATCGACGTCACGTCGGCATTGAAGCGGTAGTCGAGGCGGACGCTAGTCCCCATCGGCGGTCTCACAGAAAGAATGGAATGGGGTTCATCTGCTCTTCGGCCAGTGGCCGGTCGAGCCAACCGAGATCGACCGGCGCAGTGTAGAGGCGGCCTTCGCGAAAGCGGGCCCAGAAGTGGCGCAGGCCGGGCACCACCACGCGCGCGGTGGCGAAGTCTATGTCGGCGCGGGAATGGTCCAGGACGATCATGTCGTATCCGCGGTCGGAGACCGTGCGCATGGCGAGCTCGACGGCCTGCCGGAGATCCGCAACCTTGGGCGGGGCATAGGCATCGGCGTCGATCATGCCCGACGGCACGCAATAGAGTTCGGTCTCGAGGCTCTTGTTCAGTACCCAGTCGATCATCGTGGCTTCCTCGCCCTTCACCTTTTGCGCCCGCTCCGCCAGTGCGCTGTCCTGCAAAGCACTCTCAAGCGCGATCATCTGATTGAGCTCGGACAGGGCGCGGTTGATTGCAACCGCCGCGTCGAGGTGGGCGCCAAGGCCAAGGGCGATCGACCTGCCGGTGTCGAGCTTCCACGACAGCGCGATCGCCACAGGGGTGGCTAGGTCGTTGGTGAGGTCGAGGACACAAAGCCCCCTCCCCTTGGCGGCGCACAAGGCCTGGATGCGACGTAGGAAGGGGCTGTCCAGCCGCTTGAGATCGAAGGCGGGGCGGCCCACGCGGTTGTACCACCAGAGCGCACAGGCATCGCGTTCGATCAGCTCCAGGAAGGCTTGCAGGATGGCCTCCTCGAGCGTGCTGCCCGAGGCGCAACCGTTGGAATCGGCGATGCAGAAACGGTTCGCGCCGTCCCCGGCCAGGGCGTCGACGTATCCAAAATAGCAATAGCGCGTCGGCAGCCACCGGCTTTCACCATGCGTCAGGGACCACGCCGGGGTCCATTCGATGGCGGCGCTTTCGTCGAACCGCTCGCCCGTCCAGTTGAAGCCGTCGTTAAGCGCGTTCCATTGCTCGCGGTTGTCGTACTGACGCTCGCTGTAGTGCAGGCAGTTCGTGGGATGGGGTGCACGGCCAGCCAGCTCGGCCCAGGTCGCCCGGCGGCGCGGCTCGTGGCCTGTATAGCCGCAGAGGTACCGTTCCACCGCCTCGGCGAGGCAACTCACCCGGGCCTGGATCTCGCTCATTCCCTTGCCGGCAGCGCCGCCTGGCTGGCCCAGCAGACGGTTGTGACGGGGATCGACTTGCAGCGGCTTCGTCTGCCGGGCGCGAAAGACCGGCAGGCCCTCGGCCGGAGACCAGTCGTCGAGGTTGGCGATGATGCCGGTGAGCGGGCTCACGTGGCGCTGCAGGTTGCGGGCTACTTCGGCCGCCGCGACGGTGCGCCAGCCGCCATCATTCTGCGGCAGGACCGGCGTCGGCTTCAGGACCAGCGGCTGACTGGCACGCGAGAGAACCTGCTCGGCATCTGGCACTGTGCCGCAGACAGGGCAAGTCGGCTCGATCCTGACATAATGCTCGCGGCATTCGCGGCTCTTGAGGTCGAAACTGATGATGCTGCGGTCGAGCGCCGAAAGGGCTCCGCCTGCCGCAGCCCGCGCCAGCTCGAAGGCCGCAAAGTTCACGGCCAGGCTGCGCGTCGTGCGGTTGCCGCCGCGCGCCGGCCGCGCCGCCACGGTTCCGTCCAGCAACGCCGTATCGCCAGGCCGGTTCTCGATCAGGCGACGGGAGAGACAGGCCCAGCACGGCGCCTTGCCCGCCCGAAACACCGGGCCGAGGAGAGGTACGCTGCCGCCTGACTTGAACAGCGCCCAGTCGCGACCATCGCGGCGCATCTGCCGGTTGAGCGCGGCGAGGTCGCCATGCGCATAGTCCTCGACCGAAACGACGACAAGATCCGCGTCGGATGCAGCCACGACGCGCAGGCCGGCATCGCTTGCCGCTGCGCCCAGTGCCTGCGCGGCTTCGGCGGCAGCGCCGTCCCCGGGTACCGACAGGACGGCAATCGAGGTGCGCGCGAGGTTGGCCTCGGCCGCCACAGGCATGAGGCCCAGCTCGACCCACAGGGCCTGCCGTTCGAGCGGCGCGGTGCTGTCGAGCTGGGTGATGTAGCCCTTGTCGAACATGTTGCTGAGCACGCCGCGCAGGCGCGCGCCATCGAAGCGGCCCGCGAAGGCCTCGACGACGGCCTGCCCGGTCCGGCTGCCGTCGAGGAAGGGCAGCAGGGCGACATAGAGCTTGCCGGTCAGCCGGAAGCTGCGTTGCTCGGAGAGCAGCAGGACCTGGCGCTCGTCGATGGCATAGGTCGAGAATTGCGGCGCGATACCGATCGTTTGGTCGAAATCCATGTCTGCCATTGCCAAGGGAATTCCTTGCCGCAAGACTGGACCACCGCGCGCGCTTTGAATACGCGCTTCGCACCATTTTTATTTGCGGCAGAGACCTTGAACACTATCGATACATTCGCACAGCGCTATCTGCGCGAGTGGGACAGGCGGGCCACGGTCCGAACCCGGCCTCGTTACCGCCTGCCGGCGGACATCGACCTCAGCCGCCTGTTCCCCATTGGGTTCCAACCGATCGCCCAGCACGAGGCCGTGGTCGCCTTGGGCGAGAAAGTCGTGCACGAGCTGCTGGCGCGCGCCGTCTACCTGTGGCAGGCCACCGTGGCGGACTTGGAAGTGGATATCGTCGCCGACCTGTGCGGCAGGCTCGCGGGCGGAACATTCCACTTCCCGCTGCCGGCCTCCGTGCGGCAGGTGGCACGGACCATCGGCGTCGACGAATTCTACCACGCCTATGCCGCGCGCGAATTCATCGCCGACCTCAGGCAACACACCGGCATCGACCCTGACAGCGATCACGACCAGAGCGCGTCATACCCGCTGGCGACCGCTCTCGCCTCCGTGCGCAGCAATGTCGACCCGGCGATCCTGGGCGATGCCGAAATCATGGTGCTCTGCTTCGCCGAGAATTTCGTGACCGAGGAGCTGTTCGGCCTGGTGAAGAACACGGAGAAGGATACGGCTTTTCATATCACGCTACGCGAACATCTGGTCGACGAAGGGCGGCACCAGACTTTCTTCCAGATGCTGATGCGACATATCTGGCAGGAAATCGACGAGGCGACTCGCACAGAACTGGGCCGCCTGCTGCCAGGCTTCCTCGACGCCCTCGTCCTCGACCGGAAGGCCTGGATGGAGAACGACCTGCGTTTTCTCGGCCGGCTCGGCTTCGACCGGAAGCGCAGTCTCGAGATTTTACGCGAGTCCTATGTCGCGGCCTACGGCGAACGGCCGCCTCCCAGGCACCAGATGCTCATGACCAGGAGGCTTGCCAATCTGCTGAAAGTCGCACGCATCGACACGCATGGGCCGACCCGCGACGCCCTGGTGCGGGCGGGCTGGATTGACGATCAGACAGCGGTCGCTTAGCGATAAGAATTCGAGATTTATCGGTGGGCTGGGAGGCCAGATGATCAAGTTCGGCAGGATGGCCGCGGCGCTGGCCGCCGCCGTCGCTTTCACAATGGCGAGCGCCCAGGCGCAGGAGCTCAAGATCGGCCTGAAAACCGAGCCGAGCTCGCTCGATCCGCAGTACCACGCGCTGACGCCCAATCTGCAGGTGGCGTTCTACATGTTCGACACCTTGGTGAAGCAGAACGAGAGCCTGAAGCCGCAGCCGGGGCTGGCGCTGTCGTGGAAGCCGATCTCCGACCTCGTGTGGGAATTCAAGCTGCGGCCGGGCGTGAAGTTCCACGACGGCTCGGACTTCACCGCCGAGGATGTCGTGTTCACCTACGAGCGGGTCGGCAAGGTGCCCAACAGCCCGGGCCTCTACACCATATATACGCGCCAGATGGACAAGTTCGAGATCGTCGACCCGCTGACCTTGCGCATCCACACCACGACGCCCGCCCCGCTGCTGCCGCTCGATGTCGCGGCGCTGCCGATCCTGTCCAAGAAGGCGGCTTCGGGGCCGGCGCCGGAAGGCAAGACCTCGGCCGAGCTCAACGCCGGTAACGGCCTGGTCGGCACCGGCCCGTTCAAGTTCGTGTCGTGGCAGCGCGGCAACAGCCTCGTGCTCGAGCGCAACGACAACTACTGGGACGGCAAGGCGCCGTGGGCCAAGGTGATCCTGCGGCCGCTCAGCAACAACACGGCGCGGGTCGCGGCCCTGCTGTCGGGCGACGTCGACCTGATCGAGGATCCGCCGACCACCGACTTGGCCAAGCTCAAGACCGATCCCAAGATCACCTTGGCGCGCGCGGTCTCCAACCGGCTCATCTATATCCATCTCGACCAGCACGGCGATCCACCGATCGGCATTCCCGACACCGGGGGCAAGAACCCGCTGATGGACCGGCGGGTGCGCGAGGCGCTCAGCATCGCCATCGACCGCAAGGGCATCGTCGACAAGATCATGGAAGGCGTGGCGCTGC
>DATHNU010000633.1:0-3108 GCA_035485695.1 Reyranella sp.
CCTGCTGCAGATCGGGCGGCCGGTCGCGGCGGTGACTCTGCGATGAACGGCGCCGACGCGATGGGACTCGGGCTGCTGGTTGCCACCCTGGCGACGCCGCTGGTGTTGCTGTTGGCCTGCCTGTGGCAACGCCTGCACGCCGGCATGCCGACTCTGCTGGCGCTGGCGCCGCTCCCCGGTCTTGCCGCGGCGATCGTGGCGATCGGCGGAACACCCCTCGCCTTCGATCAACCGCAGCTCAGGATCAGCCTGGCGCTCGACGTGCCGGGCGCGATCCTACTGGGCGTCGCAGCGCTGCTCTGGAGTGCGGCCGGCGTCTATGCCTTCACCGACTTGCGCGCCAAGGCGAACAGCGCGCGCTTTGTCGTGTGTTGGCTGCTGACCCTGACCGGCAGCCTCGGCGTCTTCATCGCCGCCGACCTTTTGGGTTTCTATCTCGTCTTCGCCCTGGTCAGCCTGCCCGCCTATGGGCTGATCGTGCATGATGACGATGACGCCGCGGCTCAGCGTGCCGGCGGTATCTACATGGCCTTCACCGTGCTGGGCGAGGCGTTCCTGCTCATGGGCTTCGTGGCGCTCGCGGCCGGCGAGCCCAACGGCAGCGTGCAGATCCGCGACGTCGTGGCAGCCCTGCCGCAGTCGCCGTGGCGCGATGCAGCGCTCGGCTTCACGGTCGCGGGCTTCGCGCTCAAGATCGGGACCGTGCCGGCGCACGGCTGGATGCCGCTCACCTATACGGCGGCGCCCATTCCGGCCGCGTCGGTCCTGAGCGGCGCCGCCGTCAAGGCGGGCGTCATCGGGCTCATCCGTTTCCTGCCCTTCGACACGGCGATGCCCGGCGCGGGCGAAACGCTGGTGACGCTCGGGTTTTTCTCTGCCTTCTATGGCGTCGCGGTCGGCATTACGCAGGCCAATCCCAAGACGGTGCTGGCCTATTCCAGCATAAGCCAAATGGGCGTGATAGCCGCGGTGCTCGGCATGGGCGTCGCGGCCGGCGACCAAGGTGCAGCGCTCGATACCGCCTTCTATGCCGCGACTCATGTCCTGGCGAAGGGCGCCCTTTTCCTCGCCGTCGGCGTCGTCGCCCTGACCTCCGCGCGCCGCCTGCGGCCGACACTGCTCCTGGCGGCCGTGCTGGCGCTCGGTCTCGGCGGATTGCCTCTGACCGGCGGCGCGCTGGCCAAGCTCGCGGTCAAGGCGCCGCTCGGCGATGGCTTTGTCGGCCTAGTCGCCAACCTCTCGGCGGTCGGCACGAGCCTTCTCATGCTGCATTTCCTGCAGTGTCTGATGCGAAGCGCGCCGCCATCGGAAAAGCCGGCCGCGCCCGCAGGTCTCGCCCTGCCGTGGCAGGTCATGGCTGTGGCGTCGGTCGCCGTTCCTTGGCTGCTCTATCCGTTTGCCGGCGGCGACCTTGCCGATGCGCTCGCCCCCGGCGCGCTGTTCGACGCGCTTTGGCCGGTCCTGGTCGGCGCAGCGCTCGCACTCGTCCTGCGACGGTGGGAGCATCGCTTGCCGCAAATCCCCGCCGGCGACATTGTCGGCACCGCGGAGACGGCCTTCCGCGCGAGCTATGTTGTCGGCGGCGCGTTCGACCGAGCGGACAGCGCGCTACGGCAATGGCCCGCGGCGGGCCTGTCGCTTCTGGCAATTGCCGTCGTCCTCGGCGCCGCGGCCCTGTTCGGATAACGAGAGATCAACCAGATGTTTCTGTTTCGCCGGCTCTTCATCATTGCTGCTGTTCTGCTGACCCTTTGTGCATCGGCCGTCGCCCAGCCTGAGACAACCACGCTCTTTCAGAACGTTCGCGTCTTCGACGGCAAGAGCGGCACGGTCAGCGCGCCGTCGAATGTGCTGATCAAGGGCAACATCATCGCCGGCGTGTCGGCGGCCGACATCGCCGTCGACCCGAAAGCCAGCCCGACGATCATCGCTGGCGGAGGACGGGTCCTGATGCCGGGGCTCATCGAGGCCCATTGGCATGCCATGATGGTCGCGCCGACCTTCGCCACGGCGCTGACGGCCGACATGGGCTACATCAATCTGGTGGCTGGCCGGGAAGCCGAAGCCACCTTGATGCGCGGCTTCACGACGGTGCGCGACATGGGCGGGCCAACTTTCGGCCTCAAGCGGGCGATCGACGAAGGCCTCGTCGCCGGGCCGCGCATCTATCCCTCCGGCGCCTTCATCTCGCAGACGGCGGGACATGGCGACTTTCGCCAGCTCTCGGACATCCCGCGGACCCCGACCACGCCCCTGAGCTACGCCGAGCGGATCGGCGTGGCCGCCATCGCCGACAGCCCGGACGAGGTTCGTTTGCGCGCCCGCGAAAACCTCATGCGCGGCGCCAGCCAGGTAAAGCTGATGGCGGGCGGCGGGGTGTCGTCGCCTTTCGGGCCCCTCGACACCACCCAATATACCGAGCCGGAGCTTCGTGCCGCCGTCGAAGCCGCCGAAGATTGGGGAACATATGTCGCCGCGCACGCCTATACGCCGCGATCGATCAAACGGGCGATCGATGCCGGCGTCCTCTGCATCGAGCACGGACATCTTCTCGACGAGGCGACGGCCAGGCTGATGGCCGACAAGGGTATCTGGCTCAGCATCCAGCCTTTCCTCGATGACGAGGACGCCAATCCCGTACATAGCCCGATGATGCGGGCCAGGCAGCTCGAGGTCATAACAGGCACCGACCGCGCCTATGCCCTGGCGAAGAAGTACAAGATCAAGACCGCCTTCGGGACGGACGTACTGTTCGATGCCCGGCTGGCCGGCCGGCAAGGCGCCCAGCTCGCGAAGCTGGTCAGATGGTACACGCCGGGCGAGGCACTCAAGATGGCGACCGGCGACAACGGGCAACTGCTCGCGCTGTCGGGCTTGCGCAGCCCCTATCCGGGGAAACTCGGCGTCGTCGAGGAAGGGGCGCTGGCCGATCTCCTGCTGGTCGACGGCAATCCCGTGGAAAACATCGGATTGATTTCGGATCCGGCCAGGAATTTCGTCGTGATCATGAAGGATGGAAAGATCTTCAAGAATGCGCTCACGCGGTGAGCAATGCGAGGCCACTCGATTCCGCCGTCGCCGTTCGGCTATAAGATGGCCGCATGAGCA